>JBOICD010000352.1:0-4254 GCA_050739855.1 Pseudomonas sp. | reverse complement strand
CTTGCGCATGGCACTTGAGCAGAGTGCACAGGCGCAGGGGACCACCTCGGCGCATGCCGCCACTAAACCGGCGACAGCTCAGCCTGAAGCAGCTCCAACCCAGCCTGCCGTCAATACCCTGGCGGCATTGCTCGATAAGCCGGGCGCTGATGCCGAGCAGGGCGAGGCGGGTGAAAAAGCGTTTTCCGGGTTGCTCGATGATGGCCTCAAGGATCTCAAGAGCGCTTCCAGCGATACCCGGGTGGATAATTTTGCCGAACGCCTGAGTACCTTGACCCAGGCGGCCACGGCGAAAACCGCCAATACCGTGCCGGTGGCGGCGGCGCCCTTGCATCAGCCCTTGGCGATGAACCAGGGTGGCTGGACCGAGGGCTTGGTCAACCGGGTGATGTACCTGTCCAGTCAGAGCCTCAAATCGGCCGACATCCAGCTGGAGCCGGCAGAACTGGGGCGCCTGGATATCCGCGTCAACCTGGCGCCTGAGCAGCAGGCGCAGATCACCTTCACCAGTGGTCATGTCGGCGTTCGCGAAGCGCTGGAAAACCAGGTGCACCGCCTCAAGGAAATGTTCGCCCAGCAAGGGCTCGAACAGCCGGATGTGAATGTCGCCGATCAATCGCGTGGCCAGCAGCAACAGCAGGGCAACCCTGACTCACCGCGTTTGAGCGGTGTGGCGGCGCGGCGCAATGCGGCGGGCGAAGAAGGTGAGGTTGCTGCAAGCGGTGCCCCTGTCGAGCAGCAGACCGTGATCGGCTCCAGTGCGGTCGACTACTACGCCTGATTTCTACCTGTGGGAGCGGGCTTGCCCCGCGATGCATTATGGCTGAATGCTTGCAATCGCGGGGCAAGCCCGCTCCCACAGCGAGTCCGCCCCCATCAGGGGCGCCAGCCGTTAGCCAGGTTGGCATAACACTTGCTCAAGCCACGCCATGTGACTGAATTCTCCGATGAATGACGGAATATTGGCATGGCGAAGAGCGACGCAGAGAAAGACCCCGCCGCTAAAGGCAAACTCAAGCTGATCCTGCTACTGGTGCTGGCATTGCTGCTGGCCATCGGTCTGTCGGTGGGTGCCACCTGGTTCGTCCTGCACAAGTCTGCGGACCAGCCGGCGGCAGACCCGGCACAGGCCGGCAACCTCAAGCCTGCGGCGATCTACGAGCCGCTGGCGCCCGCCTTCGTGGTCAACTTCAACCAGAACGGCCGTCAGCGCTACATGCAGGTGAGCATCACCTTGCAGGGGCGTGACCAGGCTGCGCTGGATGCCTTGAAGGTGCATATGCCGGTGATCCGCAACAACCTGGTGATGCTGTTTTCCGGGCAGGGTTTCGACGCTCTGGCAAACCCCGTTGGCCAGGAGATGTTGCGGCAGAAGGCGACCGCCAGCATTCAGGAAGTTGCCCAGAAGGAAGTCGGCAAACCGGTCATCGACCAGTTGCTGTTCACCAATTTCGTATTGCAGTAGGAGCCACCGATGGCCGTGCAGGACCTGCTGTCCCAGGATGAAATCGATGCCTTGTTGCATGGTGTCGACGATGGGTTGGTACAAACCGAGAGCAACGCCGAACCGGGCAGCATCAAAAGCTATGACCTGACCAGCCAGGATCGCATCGTTCGCGGACGCATGCCGACCCTGGAAATGATCAACGAACGCTTCGCCCGTTACACCCGTATCAGCATGTTCAACCTGTTGCGTCGCTCCGCTGACGTTGCAGTTGGCGGTGTGCAGGTGATGAAGTTCGGTGAGTACGTGCATTCGCTGTATGTGCCGACCAGCCTGAACCTGGTGAAGATCAAGCCGCTGCGCGGTACTTCGCTGTTCATTCTCGACGCCAAGCTGGTGTTCAAGCTGGTGGACAACTTCTTTGGCGGTGACGGTCGTCACGCCAAGATCGAAGGGCGTGAATTCACCCCGACCGAACTGCGTGTGGTGCGCATGGTCCTGGACCAGGCGTTCGTCGATCTCAAGGAAGCCTGGCAGGCGATCATGCCGGTCAACTTCGAGTACATAAACTCCGAGGTCAATCCAGCCATGGCCAACATTGTCGGGCCGAGTGAGGCGGTGGTGGTCTCGACCTTCCATATCGAGCTCGATGGCGGTGGCGGCGACCTGCACGTGACCATGCCGTATTCGATGATCGAGCCGGTGCGCGAAATGCTCGACGCCGGTTTCCAGTCCGACCTGGATGACCAGGACGAGCGCTGGATCAAGGCGCTGCGCGAAGACGTGCTGGATGTCAGCGTACCGCTGAGCGCCACGGTCGCCCGCCGCCAGCTGAAGCTGCGGGACATCCTGCACATGCAGCCCGGTGATGTGATTCCGGTCGAGCTGCCTGATGAGCTGATCCTGCGGGCCAACGGCGTGCCGTCGTTCAAGGCCAAGCTGGGGTCGCACAAAGGCACCCTGGCCCTGCAGATTATCGATCCGATCGAGCGCCGCTGAGCGGCGCCGGTTGTTCCAACTCCGAATTGATTGCCCGTCGAGGACAAAATGGCTAACGAAAACGACATCACCTCTCCGGAAGAGCAGGCTCTGGCCGATGAGTGGGCGGCTGCCCTGGAAGAAACCGGTGACGCCGGCCAGGCCGATATTGACGCCTTGCTGGCCGCGGACGTCGGCAGCGCGCCGGCGTCCAGCCGCCTGCCTATGGAAGAGTTCGGCAGCTCGCCGCGCAGTAACGAGCAGGTGACCCTCGATGGCCCGAACCTGGACGTGATCCTGGACATTCCAGTGAGCATCTCCATGGAAGTGGGCAGCACCGAGATCAACATCCGCAACCTGTTGCAGCTCAACCAGGGCTCGGTGATCGAGCTGGATCGTCTGGCCGGTGAGCCGCTTGACGTGCTGGTCAACGGCACGCTGATTGCCCACGGTGAAGTGGTGGTGGTCAACGAAAAGTTCGGCATTCGCCTGACTGACGTGATCAGTCCGAGCGAACGTATCAAGAAGCTGCGCTGAGTGCGCCGCTTCCTGCAGCGCGGCCTGGCATTGGCTGGCGCCCTGTATATGGACGTGGCTCTGGCCACTGTGCAGCCGGCTGGCGCTGTGGTGGCGCCGAGCAGTGGCACCAACGCTGCCGGGCAACTGACCCAGTTGGTGCTGGGGTTGCTGCTGGTGCTGGGGCTGATTTTTCTGCTCGCCTGGCTGTTGCGCCGGGTGCAGAACGCCGCGCCTGGCTCAGGCCAGGTCATCGAAATTCTCGGCAGTCGCACCTTGGGGCCCAGGGATCGCCTGTTGCTGATACAGGTCGGCAAGGAGCAGATTCTGATCGGCCATACGCCTGGCAGCATCGAGGCGTTGCACGTTTTGGCCGAACCGGTCGAGGTGCCTGCCGGTGCGCGTCAGGCCACACCAGAATTCGCCCAGCGCCTGATGGAGCTGATGGGCAAGGATCAGAAGGGTAGGTCGTAATGGGCGCATTGCGCATGATGTTGACGCTGCTGTTGCTGTTGGCAGCGCCACTGGCCCTGGCTGCCGATCCGCTGTCGATCCCGGCCATTACCCTGTCCAGTGGTGCGGACGGACAGCAGGAGTACTCGGTCAGCCTGCAGATCCTGCTGATCATGACGGCGCTGAGTTTCATTCCGGCGTTCGTCATCCTGATGACCAGCTTCACCCGCATCATCATTGTCTTCTCCATCCTGCGCCAGGCACTGGGCCTGCAGCAGACGCCGTCAAACCAGATTCTCAATGGTATGGCGCTGTTCCTGACCCTGTTCATCATGGCGCCGGTGTTCGACCGGGTGAACAAGGACGCCCTGCAGCCCTACCTGAATGAACAGATGGTTGCCCAGGAAGCGATTGCCAAGGCGCAGGTGCCGCTCAAGGACTTCATGCTGGCGCAAACCCGCCAGAGTGACCTGGACCTGTTCATGCGCTTGTCCAAGCGCACCGACATCGCCAGCCCTGATCAGGCGCCGCTGACCATCCTGGTGCCGGCGTTCGTCACCTCGGAGCTGAAAACCGCCTTCCAGATCGGTTTCATGATCTTCATTCCGTTCCTGATCATCGACTTGGTAGTGGCCAGTGTGCTGATGGCCATGGGTATGATGATGCTCTCGCCGCTGATCATCTCGTTGCCGTTCAAGATCATGCTGTTCGTGCTGGTCGATGGCTGGGCCCTGATCATGGGCACCCTGGCCGGCAGTTTCGGCGGCGTCTGAGGCCTCAAGGAGAAGTAGACCATGACCCCTGAAGTGGCCGTCGATCTGTTTCGTGAGGCGCTGTGGCTGACCACCCTGATGGTTGCTGTG
>JBOICD010000351.1:0-4269 GCA_050739855.1 Pseudomonas sp. | reverse complement strand
ACCGAGACCCCCTCTGGGAGCGGGCTTGCCCCGCGATGGCTGTCGAAATCAGCAACCGCAAAGCGCGCTATCAAGTACCTTGCGCAGCTCCAGCGGATGATCGACCACCACATCCGCACCCCAGTTGTTGGGGTTGTCATCCGGATGAATATAGCCGTAGCGCACCGCCGCAGTGCGGGTGCCGGCATCGCGGCCAGACTCGATGTCGCGCAGGTCGTCACCGACGAACAGTACGCTGGCCGGGTCCAGGTTCAAGGTCTTGCAGGCAAGGATCAGCGGCTCAGGGTCCGGCTTGCTGTTCTTCACATGATCCGGGCAGATCAGCAGCGCCGAACGCTCGGCCAGGCCCAGCTGCTGCATGATCGGCTCGGCGAAACGCACCGGCTTGTTGGTCACCACACCCCAGATCAGGTTGCCTTTCTCGATATCGGCCAGCAGCTCGGCCATGCCGTCGTAGAGCTTGCTGTGCACCGCGCAGCCCTGCTGGTAGCGCTCAAGGAACTCCAGGCGCAAGGCTTCGAACTCCGGTGTCTCGGGATCGAGGTTGAACGTGGCCGAAACCATTGCCTTGGCACCGCCGGACACCACGTCGCGGATGCGCTGGTCGTCAACGGCTGGCAGGCCACGCTCGGCGAGCATCGCCTGGCAGATGGCAATGAAGTCCGGCGCC
Organism: Pseudomonas sp.; assembly: GCA_050739855.1. Classification (GTDB taxonomy): domain Bacteria; phylum Pseudomonadota; class Gammaproteobacteria; order Pseudomonadales; family Pseudomonadaceae; genus Aquipseudomonas. The sequence continues at coordinate 3,599 of JBOICD010000351.1, read as the reverse complement.
GTGTCGAGCAGGGTGCCGTCCATGTCGAAAAGTACTGCTCTCAGGCGCATGCTCATTCCTCGCGCAAGGTCTGGATCATGTAGTTGACGTCGACGTCGTTGACCAGCTTGTAGTGCTTGGTCAGCGGGTTGTAGGTCAGGCCGATGATGTCCTTGACGTTCAGGCCGGCCTCACGGCTCCAGGCACCCAGCTCGGAAGGGCGGATGAACTTCTTGAAGTCGTGGGTGCCGCGCGGCAGCAGCTTCATGATGTATTCGGCGCCGATGATCGCGAACAGGTAAGCCTTGGGATTGCGGTTGATGGTCGAGAAGAACACCTGGCCGCCCGGCTTGACCATGCGGTAGCAGGCGCGGATCACCGACGAGGGATCAGGCACGTGCTCGAGCATTTCCAGGCAGGTGACCACGTCGAACTGCTCGGGCATTTCTTCGGCCAGGGCTTCGGCGGTGATCTGCCGGTATTCGACCTCAACGCCAGATTCGAGCTGGTGCAATTGGGCCACGGCCAACGGTGCTTCGCCCATGTCGATGCCCGTCACGGTGGCACCACGCTGGGCCATGGCTTCGCTGAGGATGCCGCCACCGCAGCCGACGTCGAGGACCTTCTTGCCGGCCAGGTTGACCCGTTCGTTGATCCAGTTGACCCGCAGCGGGTTGATGTCGTGCAGCGGTTTGAACTCGCTTTCACGGTCCCACCAGCGGTGGGCCAGGGCTTCGAACTTGGCGATTTCGGCGTGGTCGACGTTGCTCATGGAACGGTCCTCTGAAACTTTGATTAAAGGTGTCACGGGCCGGCAGCCGCGGCTGCCAGCCGGTTATTCGCGGCGCTCGCCGATCCGCTGGCCCCAGGCGCAGGCGGCGGCATGCAGCGCCTGTTCGTCCATGCGGGTCAGGCGGCGCTCGTCGAGCAGTTGCTTGCCGGCGACCCAGACGTGCTTGACGCAGTCACGGCCGCTGGCGTAGATCAGTTGTGAAACCGGGTCGTAAATCGGTTGCTGGGCCAGGCCGGAAAGGTCGAAGGCCACCAGGTCAGCGGCCTTGCCCACTTCCAGCGAACCGGTCAGCGTCTCCAGGCCCAGCGCCCGGGCACCGTTGAGGGTGGCCATGCGCAGTGCCCGGTGGGCATCCAGCGCGGCGGCCGAGCCTGCCACAGCCTTGGCCAGCAAGGCGGCTGTGCGGGTTTCGCCAAGCAGGTCGAGGTCGTTGTTGCTGGCTGCACCATCGGTGCCCACCGCCACATTGACCCCGGCCTGCCACAGGCGTTCGACCGGGCAGAAGCCGCTGGCCAGCTTGAGGTTGGACTCCGGGCAATGCACCACGCTGGTGTTGCTTTCTACCAGCAGTGCCAGGTCTTCGTCGCTGACCTGGGTCATGTGCACCGCCTGCAGGCGCGGGCCGAGCAGGCCCAGGCGGGCAATGCGGGCCAGCGGGCGCTCACCGTGGGTGGCCAGCGATTGCTCCACCTCGAAGGCGGTTTCATGCAGGTGCATGTGAATCGGCGCGTCGAGCTCTTCGGCGATGACCCGGATCTTCTCCAGGTTCTCGTCGCTCACCGTGTAGGGCGCATGCGGGCCCATGGCCACGGTGATGCGCGGGTGGTAGCGCAGGTCGCTGAACAGTTCGATGCCCAGGTGCAAGGCTTCTTCGGTGCTGCGCGCGCCCGGGATCGGGAAGTCCAGCAGCGGCACGGCGATTTGCGCGCGGATGCCGCTGTTGTGCACCCGTTCACTGGCGATCTTGGGAAAGAAGTACATGTCGGCAAAACAGGTGATGCCGCCTTTGATCTGCTCGGCAATGGCCAGGTCGGTGCCATCGCGAACGGAATCTTCATCGACCCAGCGACCTTCGGCAGGCCAGATGTGCTCTTCCAGCCAGGTCATCAGTGGCAGGTCGTCGGCCAGGCCGCGGAACAGGGTCATCGCCGCGTGGCCGTGGGCGTTGATCAGCCCGGGGCTGAGCAGGCAGCCTGGCAGCTCGCGGGTTTCGGCGGCGATGAAGCGCTCGGCCTCGGCCCTGGGGCCGATGAACACAATCTGCCCGTCGCGAATGCCCAGGCCATGATCCTTCAATACCACCCCGGCAGGTTCGACAGGCACCAGCCAGGCAGGCAGGAGCAGCAGGTCGAGCGGCGTAGCGGGTTTGGGCATGGCGGGATTTCCCTGAGACACTTGGGCTGAGGGCGAAGTATACCCGAGCGTCCAGGCCAGGGGCTCGCTATAATCGTACGCTTTTGATGTCCGAATGACGGGGTGAGGCATGCGCGATCAACTGCTGGCAGCAGAGAAGGTGAAAGCCATCGATTGGCGTGATGGCATCCTCTACCTGCTCGATCAGCGCGTTCTGCCGTTCGAACAGACCTGGCAGGCCTGCACCGATGTCGCCGAAGTGGCCGAGGCCATTCGCTCGATGGTGGTGCGCGGTGCGCCGGCCATTGGCATCAGCGCCGCCTACGGCCTGGCCATGGCGGTGCGTCAGCGCCTGGCCGAAGGCGACGACTGGGAAATGGCCCTGGAAGAGGACTTTGAGCTGCTGTTCAACTCACGCCCGACCGGCGCCAACCTGTTCTGGGCGCTCAATCGCATGCGTGAGCGCTTGTTGCGGCTCAAGGCCGGCGATGACGTTGCGGCAATCATGGCCGCCGAAGCGGTTGCCATCCATGACAGTGATCGCGAGGCCAACCTGACCATGGCCCAGCTGGGCGTCGAGCTGATTCGCAAGCACCAGGGCAACGAACAGGCCTTGCTGACCCACTGCAACACCGGCGCTCTGGCCACCGGCGGTTTCGGCACTGCTCTGGGGGTGATCCGCGCGGCCTATCTGGAAGGCATGGTCGAACGGGTCTATGTCGACGAAACCCGGCCATGGCTGCAGGGTTCGCGCCTGACCGCCTGGGAATTGGCCGAGGCTGGCATCCCGGTGACCGTCAATGCCGACGCCGCCGCTGCCCATCTGATGAAGACCAAGGGCATCACCTGGGTCATCGTCGGCGCGGACCGGATCACTGCCAATGGCGACGTGGCCAACAAGATCGGTACTTACCAGCTGGCCGTCAATGCCATGCACCACGGCGTGCGCTTCATGGTGGTGGCGTCGAGTTCGAGCATCGACATGAATCTGGAGAGCGGCGAAGACATCCCGCTCGAAGAGCGGAGCGTCAGCGAGCTGCTGGAGGTTGACGGCAAGCCCCTGAGTGTCGGGGTCGAGGCGGTCAATCCGGCATTCGACGTGACGCCCGCCGACCTGATCGATGTGATCGTGACCGAAAAGGGCATCGTCGAGCGCCCGGACACCGTGAAGATGGCACAATTGATGTGTCGCAAGCGTTTGCATTGAGTCATTGTGTTGCGCTTGCGGTCTGCTGGAGCGGCTGGCGGGCGTTACTGACGAGCAGTAGGGTAGTAGTGCCGCAGGCCACTCCCACCGTCTGGGCGATTGTGGTAACATCCGACGGTTTCCAAGGTAGCCCCGTAGGGCTAATGCCGATCAGTTAAGCGAAGGTGATCCACTGTAGGAGCGAAGCTTGCTCGCGATGGTCGTTAACGATACCGAGTATTTACTGGGTAAACGTGGTGCTTTCAAGTTAATCGCGGGCAAGCCTCG
>JBOICD010000350.1:0-4271 GCA_050739855.1 Pseudomonas sp. | reverse complement strand
CTCCGGGTTGGTCGAGCTGTTCAGGCGACGGGTCATGCCCATGAAACCCAGTGCGTACAGTGGCATGAAGGCCACGTAGAAACCGGAGATCCAGAACCAGAAGGCAGCTTTGCCCCACTTCTCGTTCAGGGTGAAACCGAAGGCTTTCGGGAACCAGAAGGCGAAGCCGGCAATATAGCCGAATACCGCACCACCGATGATCACGTTGTGGAAGTGAGCGATTACGAACAGGCTGTTGTGCAGAACGAAGTCGGCACCTGGAACAGCCAGCAGTACGCCGGTCATACCACCGATGGAGAAGGTAATCATGAAGCCCAGGGTCCACAACACTGGCGCGGTGAAGCGCAGACGGCCCTGGTAGATGGTGAACAGCCAGTTGAACAGCTTAACCCCGGTCGGAATCGAGATCAGCATGGTCGCCAGACCAAAGAAGGTGTTGACGCTGGCGCCCGAACCCATGGTGAAGAAGTGGTGCAGCCATACCGCAAAGCCCAGTACCGCGATCGCGCCGGAAGCGTAGATCATCGACTTGTGGCCGAACAGGCGTTTGCCGGCAAAGGTCGAGGTGACTTCCGAGAACACACCGAAGGCCGGCAGGATCAGGATGTAAACCTCAGGGTGACCCCAGGCCCAGAACAGGTTGACGTACATCATTGGATTGCCACCAAGTTCATTGGTGAAAATGTGGAAATCCATGTAACGGTCAAGCGTCAGCAGTGCCAGGGCAGCAGTCAGGATCGGGAACGAAGCGACGATCAGAACGTTGGCCCAGGTGCAGGTCCAGGTGAAGATCGGCATGTCCATCAGCTTCATGCCAGGCGCGCGCATTTTCAGCACGGTGGCGAGGAAGTTGACACCCGTTAGCGTCGTACCTAGCCCGGATAGCTGTAGCGCCCAGATGTAGTAGTCGACACCCACGCCAGGACTGTACTGGATACCCGCCAGCGGTGGATACGCTACCCAGCCGGTCTTGGCGAATTCACCGACACCCAGGGACACGTTGACCAGCACGACGCCGGACACCAGCAGCCAGAAGCTCAGGGAGTTGAGGAACGGGAAGGCAACGTCACGTGCACCGATCTGCAGAGGCAGGGCCAGGTTCATCAGGCCGGTGAAGAATGGCATTGCCATGAAGATGATCATGATCACACCGTGAGCGGTGAAGATCTGGTCATAGTGTTCGGGAGGCAGGTAGCCCTCGGAGCCGCCGGTGGCCATGGCCAGCTGCGTGCGCATCATGATGGCGTCGGCAAAGCCGCGCAGCAGCATGATCATCGCGACGATGATGTACATCACCCCGATTTTCTTGTGGTCGACCGAAGTCAGCCACTCGGACCACAGGTAGGTCCATTTTTTGAAATAGGTGATTGCACCGATCAACGCGATACCGCCGAGCGCGATCATGGCAAGTGTCACCATGACTATCGGCTCGTGATACGGAATCGCATCCAGACTTAGTTTACCGAACATCTCTTACTCCTCTGCCCCAGCAGCTGAATGCATACTCACGTCCATCCCTTCGGTACCGGCCGCTTCTTTGCTCTGCTCTTTTTCGTGGACCGGCCGACCGCGGTTCATGCCTTCGTACTTGTCGACGATGGACTGGAACTGCTCAGGCGAGGCCACGCTGTACAGCGCGACTGGATTGTTTTCGCTAGTTTTGGCCAATGCCGCATATTCAGCCGCATCCAGCTGTTTAGGCGATTGCTTGACTTCGTTCACCCATGCCTCGAAATCGGCCTGGGAGGTGGCAGTTGCCTTGAACTTCATACCGGTGAAGCCAGCACCGCTGTAGTTCGCCGAGATACCGTCGAACTCGCCGTTCTCGTTGGCGATCAGGTGCAGCTTGGTGGTCATGCCGGCCATTGCGTAGATCTGGCCGCCCAGGCCCGGAATGAAGAACGAGTTCATCACCGAGTCGGAGGTCACGCGGAAGTTGACCGGGGTGTTGGCCGGGAAGACGATCTTGTTGACCGTGGCAATGCCTTGTTCCGGGTAGATGAACAGCCATTTCCAGTCCAGGGCGACCACGTCGATCTGCACCGGCTTCACATCGGAAACCAGCGGACGATACGGGTCCAGCTCGTGGGTGGTCTTGTAGGTCACATAGCCCAGGGCGATGATGATCAGAACCGGGATGGTCCAGACCGCCACTTCGATCTTGGTCGAGTGCGACCAGTCAGGGGTGTAAGTGGCTGCCTTGTTGGAAGCGCGATACTTCCAGGCGAACGCGATGGTCATGAAAATGACAGGAATCACCACCAGCAACATCAAGCCGGTAGCGATGAGGATAAGGTTCTTTTGCTCAATGCCGACCTGGCCCTTCGGGTCGAGCAGGGTCCAGTTGCACCCACTGAGTAAAAGCATGCCTAAAAAGGGCAGAATGCCAAACAGTCTGGGGTAACGCTTTTTACTCATCTCACGACCTCTAGAGCAGCTTGCTTCAATGCAATTTGTGTTTTGGTCGCCAACACTTCGTCCTGCCAAGCGTCAGCATTTATGGGATCGAATACGGTCATACCTTGAGGCCAGCTGCGGCGGCTCGGCATAAACCGGGTATTACGGTGTTTATTGTTTTGACTTCGTAGGCAACAGGCCTGTTTTCAGACCAATTCCATTTGGTGCGGGAAATCACGGAGGGGGGTCAGCCCGGCATCGCCGCAGGCGATGCTCGTCAGAGTCAGCAAAAAGAGCCCTGAAGCTCCTTTAATCCTGCGACTCGCAAGCGGTGCCGAACGGAAATTGGGGGCGATTGTAGATAGGTCGTCATTCAATGACTATGACTAATTGAGCAACAGTCTTTTACAGAATTGACAACAATCAAGCCTGAAAAATCAGTTTCGCGACAGTTTGTCGCACCCCGTTCAATACCCCTGAAGCCCATGTATTACAAGGCTTCAGGCTTGATCTAGATCAAGGCGGGTGCGACACCGAATGAAAGTTCCATTGCACATCAGACTTGCATCAACACATGACTTTTGTCTAAGGCTTGCGACGGTTGCGGTAGATGCCCAGGGGCACCAGAACAGCCGTGAGGATGAAGGCCAGCAGCGCCCATTGCGCCAGGGAAAGCCCCAATACCGGTGGGTAAGGCGTGGAACAGAATCCATCGACCTGGAACACCAGCGGCAACACCGACGCCAGCGGCAAACCATCGACAATCGGCTGCAAGGTGTCGATACCGCAGCTGACCGCAGGGTTGGCCAGAATGTACACATGGTTGCTGGCGGCAGCGATGCCGCCGATGGCACTGAGCACCACCAGGCCTTCGAGGACAGTCAAGCTGCGTAACCCGGGCATGGCGGCGCCAATAAAGGCAAACACGGCAATCAGCAACAGCGCATAGCGTTGCAGGATACACAGTGGGCAAGGCGCCTCGCCGAGCACCACCTGCATATACAAGGCACCGCCGATCAAGGCCAGGCAGATCACCCCCAGCAGTACCAGAAAGCGCCGTTCCCGGTTCAGGCGCGATGTTTGCTCGTTCATTGCATATCCTTGGTTGACTGAATGGCTCGACTGCCTGCCCGCAATTCTACACGCTCAACCAGACCTTTAAGAACGGTAAAAGTGCCGCGCCAGACTCGCTCAGGCTGGCATGGCCAGCGGCGCAAAGCAGAATGCTGAATTGCCACTATCTTAGTCCTGTGGATTACCCTATCATTAACACTGTACAAATAAACAGTGTCGAACACATCGATATTCAAAAGGCATGTGAGGTGATGAATGGCCGTCGAAGTGGTATACCGCAGCAGCCGCGATCTGGAGCGCTTGTTCATGGATAAAGCCGAAGCTGACCGTCACGACAAGATGCTCGAACTGGCCGAGCTGCTCGCCGAGGTCCTGAAAAAAGCCGTACCGTCGCTCAGCGAACAACAGGTCGAGGACGCCGGCATCTATATGGCCAAGAACCGCGACGTCTTTGCCAAGGCCTTCAAGAGCCAGCCAGACGCACTGTCCGAGCTGCTCGCCGACACTGCCGCCGAGTAACTCCGGTCAGCCATAGATCAAGCGTTCGGCAAGCATCTGCGCTACCCGCGCCGGTGAGCGCTTTTCTGCCTGGGCGTGGGCAAACACTTCGGTCAGCCGCGAGGGAATGCGCGCCAGGTGCGCGGTGATGGTATTCAGATCCTCACCACTGTGCTTGAGCGCCACGTAGATCAGGCCACCGGCATTGATGACGTAGTCAGGCGCATAGAGGATCCCGCGGCTTTCCAGTTGATCGGCCACCTGCAAGGTGGTCAGCTGGTTGTTGGCCGCCCCCGCCACTG
>JBOICD010000349.1:0-4275 GCA_050739855.1 Pseudomonas sp. | reverse complement strand
AGCCCGCTCCCACCGCGATCTGTTTTTGGCTATGGAAAACCTGCACAATTGCCGGTTTGCCGAAAAGGACTTCCCCATGCAACGCATTGTAATTCTGGGCAACGCCGGCAGCGGCAAATCAACCCTGGCGCGCGCGTTGGGCAAGCGCCTGGATGTGCCTGTCGTGCACCTGGATAAACTGTTCTGGGAACCCGGCTGGATCGAGCCCGATGCCGAAGAGTTCCGCCAACGCGTTAGCCACGCAGTTTCATCAGACGCGTGGATCTGTGAGGGCAACTACTCTCGGCGAACCTTTGATTTAAGGCTCCCACGCGCGCAGTTGATCATCTGGCTGGATACGCCACGTACTACCTGCTTTCGCCGGGTGATTGTGCGCAGTGCGTTGAACCGCCCTCGCGCCGATATGCCAGCCGGCTGCAGCGAGAAACTGGACAGGGCGTTTCTGACCTTTCTCAACTATGTGTGGACCTTTGATCATGCCTATCGCCCGTCTATCGAGGCGATGCGACTGGCTGTCGGGCCCTATGTTCCTGTCGTGCATTTACGCGGAGCTCGACAAATAGCCGAGTTTCTACAAGGGCCTACCCTCCAGAACTGGGGCACTACACCCACTGATTGAGCGTAAATCCCCACTCATTTCCCCCATCGCCCAGAGAAATAATTAGAAATACCTCATTAATAAACCTGGGCTTTTATTGCTCCTGTTACACATGGCCCGCCTGTTGCTACGGCCCCTCCAAGCGCCGCAGCTGCCGTCTCCACTGGGGGACGGCAGGTTTCGCCGTTTCGGCATGACGCGAGGGGAAAAGCATGAAAAACGCTACACCAGGGTTACATTCACGAAGCTGTTTGTGGGGGCCGGGGATGGTCTCGGTGATGTTGATCAGCGCCAGCCTGGCGTCGGTCAGTGCTGCCCCCCTCGATGATTTCGGCCCACCGCCACCGACCGACCCGTCCGCTTTCAGTAACCCACCCGCCGACCCGAAGGCCGCGCTGGAGGCCCTGGAAAAACTGCCGCCAGCCAACCAGGGCGCGCTGGCCTTGCCCAATGGCGTATTCGGCGACCGCAATACACCGCGGGCCGACAACGTGCTGCCGCCCGCCGCACAGACCTCGTTCAATTACCCTACCAACGGCAAACCCAGCCCGTTATTCGGGGCCCAGCCCTACACCCAGCAATTGCTGTTGCTCGAGGAATTCGGCACGGAAAAACTCGACCCTACACTCCCGGCACCGCCGCTGACGTTCCCTGTACCCACGGTCGGGCCCGCCCCGCAACAAGACCCCAACAGCGTTGCCCGCAGTGCGCCGTCAACCGCCGCACTCGACGCCTTCATGCGCCAGCCGGGGTTGTTTCCGTATCCATCACAGTTTTCCAACGTGCTCGATCGCAACCCCTGGAAGGCGCAAATCGAAGCCTTCCTCAATCGCTATCCGGTGGGGTCTCCCGCCGAAGGGCGGCCACCGGGAAAAGGCTGGTCGCACCAGCGCTGGAACGAGTTCTTCCCTCAGGTCGATTTTAAAACCGTGCAGACCGGCGCGAGGATCAACCTCGGCCTGCGCGACCGCGGGCAATTGCACAATTACGCGGTTGGCGAATTCGGCCCCGGCGGGCTGTACTACCAGACCTCGGACCTCCCGACCACGACCGGCACCACCCGCGGTATCGATACCCGGTTCCATCCGAATATGCCGGTGCAAAATCACAATTCGCTGTGGACTTTCGACGGCACCTTCCCGGCCAAACTGTTGATGGCCCGCTACGGTCAACCGCTGCTGATGCGCCACTACAATGGCCTGCCGATCGACCCCGCAGCCAACGCAGGTTTCGGCCTGCACACCATCAGCACCCACGAACACAATGGCCACTCCCCCGCCGAGAGCGACGGCTACACCAATGCGTTTTTCTTTCCGGGGCAGTACTACGACTACCGCTGGCCGCTGCAACTGGCCGGTTACGACACCATCAACACCGACGCCCATGACCCGCGCGCGGCGTTCCCCTGCTCGCCGGGGGAAACGCTGTTCGTCAACGACCGCAGCCCTGGCCTGAAGACCTGCGACAACGGCAGTATCAAGATTCGCGGCGACTGGCACGAAACCATGAGTACCCACTGGTTCCACGACCACATGCTCGATTTCACCGCGCAGAACGTCTACAAGGGCAATGCGGTGATGATGAACTACTACAGCGCCCTGGATCGCGGTAACGAAGCCCTCGACGATGGCGTCAACCTGCGCCTGCCCAGCGGCTCGGCGTTAGCCTGGGGCAACCGCGACTACGATGTGAACCTGTTGGTCGCCGACAAGGCCTGGGACGCAAACGGTCAACTGTGGTTCAACCCGTTCAACACCGATGGCTTTCTCGGCGACCGGATCCTGGTCAACTGGCAGTACCAGCCGCGTCTGAAAGTGCGGGCGCGCAGCTATCGCTTCCGCATCCTCAATGGTTCGGTGTCGCGCTACTTCAAGTTTGCCGTGGTACGTGAAATCAGCGGCAATGGCGGCGAGTTCCCGGGGCCGTCGGGTTCTGGCGTGTCCTATGCACGGGTGCCGTTTCACCTGATCGCCAACGACGGCAATCTCATGGAGCACACAGTACCGTTCGACGGCAGCATGGACCTGGACGGCGATGGCGACCGCCAGAACCACAATGCCATCCTGCCCACTCAGGGCATCGCCGAACGTTTCGACATCATCATCAATTTCGCCAAAAACGGGATCAAGACCGGCGACAAGATCTACTTCGTCAACCTGCTGGAGCACAAAACCGGCAAGGGGCCGGAGGAAAACCCGTTGAGCCTGGCCGACGTGCTGTCGGAGAAGTACAAAGCAGTGATCACGCAGACCAGCAAAGGCCCGCAATGGGACAAGGGCGATCCGGCGGTGGGCAAGTTCCTGCAACTGCTGGTGCAGCCTTACAGCGGCCAGGACCTGAGCATGAACCCGGCCGACTTCGAACCGGCAAAACCGGGCAAACCTGCGGGCAAATACATGATCCCCTTGACCCTCGATCGCGACGACCCGGCCGTTCAGGCCAGACTCAAGGCAGCGCGGCATCGCGAGTTCATATTCGGCCGTTCCGATGGCACCGACGAAGCCCCGTGGACGATCAAGACCGACGGTGGTGTCGGTTACAACATGGACCCGCGCCGCATCAGTGCTGCCCCGCAACTGGCCAACGGCCCGACGGACGCCGGGTTCTCTGGCGACGGCACGCTGGAAGTGTGGAAGATCATTAACGGCGGCAACGGCTGGAACCATCCGGTACACGTGCATTTCGAAGAAGGCATCATCCTCAGCCGCGACGGCAAGGCGCCACCGGAATGGGAGAAATGGGCGCGCAAAGATGTCTATCGCATCGGTGAAGGGATCGACAGTTCAGTCGATGTCGAAATGGCCATTCACTTCCGTGAATTCGCCGGTACCTACATGGAGCACTGCCACAACACCCAGCATGAGGACACCTCGATGTTGCTGCGCTGGGATGTCGAACACCCAGGTCAGTTTCAGTTGATGCCAACCCCGCTGCCTGGCTGGGACGGTGTCACCTACGTCAACTCGGCCGCGTTGCCGACGTTCCGTACCGGCGACAGGGACGACGACAACCAGGGCAATAACATGAAGCCGCTGGCCAACCCCGACAGTGCCGCCAGCACCAACGGCCGGCCGCTGATCATCAACGTGCTGGCCAACGACACCGACCCCGACGGCAACCTGCCGCTCAAAGTGGTGGACCTGACCCAGCCGGACTCCGGCCTGGGGGCGACCAGCACCGATGGCGTGCGAGTCACCTATACACCGCCGGCCATTGTCCCTGCGCCGTTTACCGCGACCTTCACCTATAACGCCAGTGATGCCAAGGACGCGGTTTCGGAGAAACCGGCGACGGTATCGGTGGCGGTCCGTGCCGCAGCGGTCAGCGAGGAATTGGTGATCACCAGTGCTTCAGTCACCGCCCGTAGCAACAATCGCTACACCTGGGAGCTGGCGGGTACGACGTCACTCGGTACCGGGAACACGATCACGGTGACCGCCTCGACCGTCGCCGGCCCGCTGAACCTCGGCACGGCGATGCTCAGCCCTACAGGCACCGGGGCACGCTGGCGGGTGTCGGTGACCACCACCGGTAGCGCGCCGACGAGCAGCCCGACCGTGACCGTCAACTCGTCCTCAGGAACCAAGGTGACGGCGCCGATAGTCGTGCGCTAGTTTGTGGGAGATACCGTCTTGCCCTCTACCGGGCAACTGCTGAAATCGGGCCAACCGCTTGGC
>JBOICD010000348.1:0-4298 GCA_050739855.1 Pseudomonas sp. | reverse complement strand
GTGATCACCCTGCGGGAGCGGGCTTGCCCCGCGATAAGTCCCTTACAGGCTCAACGACCGGCTGGAAGCCTTGATGAACTCCTTCTTCAACGCCTCAAAATCATGCACCGCCGGAAACTGCGGGAACTCACGGATCACATTCTCCGGCGCATGGAACAGAATCCCCGCATCGGCCTCGCCAAGCATGCTGGTGTCGTTGTACGAGTCCCCGGCGGCAATCACCCGGTAGTACAAGCTCTTGAAGGCCAGCACCGACTGGCGTTTGGGATCTTTCTGACGCAATTGGTACCCGGTCACCCGATCCGTTTCGTCAGTGATCAGGCGATGGCAGAGCAAGGTCGGGAAGCCCAGCTGGCGCATCAGCGGCTGAGAAAATTCGTAGAAGGTGTCGGAGAGAATCACCACCTGGAAGCGCTCGCGCAGCCAGTCAACGAATCCGATGGCGCCGTCCAGCGGCTTGAGGGTGGCGATTACCGCCTGGATATCGGAAAGCTTCAGCCCATGCTCATCGAGAATGCGCAGGCGCTGTTTCATCAGCACATCGTAATCGGGAATATCACGGGTGGTGGCCCGCAACGATTCGATTCCGGTTTTTTCCGCAAAGGCGATCCAGATTTCCGGGACCAGCACGCCTTCCAGGTCGAGACAGGCAATTTCCACAGCACACTCCTCGAACAACGCCAAAAATGGGAAGCCGCACTCTACATGCGCGGCGTCTGCACCGGCAATTTTTGTTAAGATCGTGGTATTACGAGCGCCAAGCGCCATTCAATGACCGGAAGCCGCCTGATGAGCCAACCCTTCGACGTCGCCGCCCTGGCCGCGACTTATGCCAACAAGTCCCCGCAGGACATCCTCAAGCTTGCCTTCGAGCACTTCGGCGACGACCTGTGGATCTCCTTCAGCGGCGCCGAAGACGTGGTGCTGGTGGACATGGCCTGGAAGCTGAACAAGAACGTCAAGGTGTTCAGCCTCGACACCGGCCGCCTGCACCCGGAGACCTACCGCTTCATCGACCAGGTGCGCGAGCACTACAACCTGCCAATCGAGATCCTCACCCCCGATCGCAGCAAGCTTGACCCCTTTGTCAAAGAGAAAGGCCTGTTCAGCTTCTACAAAGATGGCCACAACGAATGCTGCGGCATCCGCAAGATCGAACCGCTGCGCCGCAAACTCAGCACCGTCAGCGCCTGGGCCACCGGCCAGCGCCGTGACCAGAGCCCGGGCACCCGCAGCCAGGTGGCGGCACTGGAAATCGACAACGCGTTCTCTACCCCCGAGCGTACCCTGTACAAATTCAACCCGTTGGCGCAGATGAGCAGCGAAGAGGTCTGGGGCTATATCCGCATGCTTGAACTGCCGTACAACAGCCTGCACGAGCGCGGTTTCATCAGCATCGGTTGCGAGCCTTGCACCCGCCCGGTACTACCGAACCAGCACGAACGCGAAGGCCGCTGGTGGTGGGAAGAGTCCACTCAGAAGGAATGCGGCCTGCATGTCGGCAATCTGATTGCCAAGAGCTAGTTCAAAGCGGCAAGCTTCAAGCTGCAAGAAAGAGCAATCCGTGTACTGGCTGCTTTTTCTTGTGGCTTGAAGCTTGAGGCTTGCAGCTCTTGCTTAATGCACCGGCAATTCGACATCTGCAAACAGCTCTTCAAGCTCTTGCTTGTTGTGGCACTGGATGGCCTTGGCCATCACTTCACGGGTCAGGTGCGGGGCAAACTTCTCGATGAAGTCGCACATGAAGCCACGCAGGAACGTGCCACGACGGAAGCCGATCTTGGTCACGCTGGACTCGAACAGTTCGCTGGCATCGAGGACCACCAGGTCATTGTCGAGCTTGGTATCGACCGCCATCTTGGCCACGATGCCCACGCCCAGGCCCAGGCGTACATAGGTTTTGATGACGTCGGCGTCGGCGGCGGTGAACACCACTTTCGGGGTCAGGCCGCGATGGCTGAAGGCTTCGTCAAGCTTGGAGCGCCCGGTGAAACCGAACACATAAGTAACGATCGGGTATTCGGCCAGGGCTTCGAGGGTAAGCTTGGGCAACTTGGTCAGCGGGTGGCCTTGCGGCACCACCACACAACGGTTCCAGCGATAGCACGGCATCATGATCAGGTCACCGAACAGCTCCAGGGCTTCAGTGGCAATGGCAAAATCCACGGTGCCGTCGGCAGCCATTTCAGCGATCTGCATTGGCGAACCCTGATGCATGTGCAGGGCCACTTCCGGGTACTGCTTGATGAAGCTGCTGATCACCGGCGGCAGCGCATAGCGCGCCTGGGTGTGGGTGGTGGCAATCGACAGGGTGCCCTTCTTCTCGTTGGAGAATTCCTGGGCAATCTGCTTGATGCTTTCGACCTTGCGCAGAATTTCGCCAGCGGTGGTGATGATACGCTCACCGGCCGGGGTCACGCGGGTCAGGTGCTTGCCGCTGCGGGCGAACACTTCAACGCCCAATTCGTCCTCAAGCAAGCGGATCTGCTTGCTGATGCCCGGCTGGGACGTATACAGACTCTGCGCTGTCGCGGAGACGTTGAGGTCGTGGTGCGCCACTTCCCAGATGTAGCGCAATTGTTGAAGCTTCATAGGTATCCCTCAAATCAGCTGGGGCGTCACCGGCAGCAGCGACGATTTATAACTATATTAGTGGTTTGAAGAATAAATCTAGAACTATTTTAACAGTCTAGTAGGAATCCACTGACAAGGCAGCCCTAAGCCTTCCGACGCCCCAGGTGCTGGGCCAACGGCACCATGTACACCGGCACGGGCGAAAGCTGCAGCAGGCGCACTGCTGTGCGGCCGATAGGAATATCAACACCCGCCCCCTCGCTATGGCTGCCAAAGATCAGCAGGTCGACATTCAGACGCTGCGCCTGCTCCAGAATCACCTGGGCCGGATCGCCCTGACGCACCCGCACCGCCTTGATCAGCGCCAGATCCGCTTCTTCGCCCAGCTCGTCACGAAAATTTTCCAGGACCCGCCGCTCGATGTTGGCCATGACATTGTTGACCCCCTGGCTATGCAGTTGGTCCAACGTCTGCTCGTCCAGATAACTTTGCAGCAGCGACTCGGCGAATTGCCCCATGGGTTCGACGGCATGGATCACATAAAGCTCCGCATTGAACGTGCGCGCCAACGCCAGCGCGTGTTGCATGACAAAAGGCGCGTAGACACCGAGGTCAGTGGCATACAGCATGGAATGGATCATTCGACCTCCTCGACTGCCGCGTGGGCAGAGCAAGCTTCAGCTTAGCAGCGCGCCGATGTCGTGCCGTTCCGTCTAGCGCCCGGTATCAACGGCCTGGCCCAGGGTCGGTTCGTTGCTGATGCCATGCGGCACATGGCCAGTTGCGACAACGCTGCGCGCCCGCTCGCAATGACCGGCCTGGTCGTCGAAGAACACATCGGCGGCGAAGGCCTCAAGGAACGCCGACTTGTCCAGACCGCCCAGGAACAGCGACTCGTCAAGACGGATATCCCACTCGCGCAACGTGCGGATAACCCGCTCGTGCGCGGGTGCTGAACGTGCGGTCACCAAGGCCGTGCGGATCGGACAGGTGCCTTCGGGGAATTCCTTCTGCAGCAGGTTAAGCGCGGCGAGGAACGGTTTGAACGGCCCGCCCCGCAACGGCTCGCGAGCAGACTGGCGCTCACTGGCCTGGAACGCCTCCAGCCCACCCAACTGATAGACTCGCTCCGACTCGTCGGAGAACAGCACAGCATCACCGTCAAAGGCTATACGCAGTTCGTCGCTGGCGGCCCGCTGCGCACCGCCGGAGAGGATGGTTGCCGCAGCGAAGCCGGCTTCAAGAGCACTACGTACATCGTCGGCATCGGTGGAGAGGAACAAATGGCAGCCGAAAGCTGCCAGATACGGATACGGACTGCGCCCGCCCACAAAGGCTGCGCGGTAGATGCCCAGGCCATGCTGCTCAATGGAGTTGAACACCCGCAGGCCGGTGTCGGCACTGTTACGCGACACCAGCACCACCTCGACCCGCGGCTGGTCAAGACGGGCATTGAGCCCTAGCAGCTTTTGCACCAGCGGGAACGCGTCACCGGGCTCCAGCACTTCATCCTCATGCTCGATCTGGTACTGGCGATAGGCCTCAACCCCTTGCGCCAGGTAGAGGCGATGGCTTTCGCTGAGGTCGAACAACGCCCGCGAGGAGATGGCGACGACCAGTTTGTCGCCTAGGTTCTTGCTCATTTCCTGCTCCTTTAAGGCCCATCGCGGGGCAAGCCCGCTCCCACCGGAATTGTGCTAACCCGGTGGGGGCTAGCCCCGCGA
>JBOICD010000347.1:0-4300 GCA_050739855.1 Pseudomonas sp. | reverse complement strand
CACAGGGGCAATATAATTGCTGTGGGAGCGGGCTTGCCCCGCGATGCTTTCACTCGTCCGGATGATCGCGCAGAAACACCAGATTGTCCGGCTTCGATTGCTCGGCACTGTAGTAGTAACCCTGCACATCGAACTGCTTGAGCTGCTCGGGGTCGTTGATGCGCTCCTGGATCACGAAGCGGCTCATCATCCCGCGGGCTTTCTTGGCGTAGAAGCTGATGATCTTGTACTGGCCGTTCTTGAAGTCGCGGAACTCGGTGTTGATGATCCGTGCCTTGAGCGCATTGCGTTTGACCGCGCTGAAGTACTCGTTGCTGGCAAGGTTGAGCAGCAGGTCGTCGTCTTGCTCGGCCAGGGCCTGGTTCAGCCATTCGCTGATGCGCGTGCCCCAGAAGGCATACAGGTCCTTGCCGCGGGCGTTGGCCAGCTTGGTGCCCATTTCCAGGCGGTAAGGTTGCATCAGGTCCAGCGGACGCAGCAGCCCGTACAGCCCTGAGAGCATGCGCAGGTGATCCTGGGCGTAGCTGAAGTCGTCTTCGCTCAGGCTTTCGGCGTCCAGCCCGGTGTACACGTCACCCTTGAAGGCCAGCAGCGCCTGCTTGGCGTTCTCCGGGGTGAAGGCCGGGGTCCAGCTGCCGAAGCGCGCGGCATTGAGGCCGGCGAGCTTGTCGGAGAGGTGCATCAGCTCGCTGATCTGCGCCGGCGACAACTCGCGCAGCTGCACGATCAGCTCCTGGGAGTCATCCAGGTACTGTGGCTGGGTGTAGCGCTGGGTCACGGGCGGGGTGTCATAATCGAGGGTCTTGGCGGGGGAAATCACCGTCAGCATCGGTCGGGCTCCTGAAATCGTGGCGCCGATTCTACGGGGCGGGGGCGCTGATCTCCAGCTATGGCGTTGATAGCCACAGACCATCCCGACGCTTGACGCTATAGTGCGCGGCGAGGAAATCGGGGAGCTCGATCGTGCGCATTGCTTTTCTACTACTGACCGGACTGTTGAGTGCTGTGGCGCAAGCCGCGCCTGTGCCGCCGACGACCTTCGAACGTGGTCACTGGCCAGAGCAACTCGACAGCCCGGCGCTGTTCGATGTCGCCTCGCGGGCCGAGATTCTTGGCTTTTCCCAGGCCCTTGCGGCCAGCGAAGCGCTCGACGAACCGGCACTGGCAGCACGCCTGGGCCTCAAGCAGATCAATCTGCTGTCGGTCAACCAGGTGCGCGCGCGCTTGTGGCAGCAATTGTGGCGCAACTATGACCTGGCCCAGCAAAGCTGCGAACAGGATGCCTCGTTCTGTTATGCCATCGACGGACAGGCCGAGCTGCGCCAGCAAGCAGCGAAGTTCGCAGTGGCCAGCGATTCCTTCTATGCCGGCTGGGCTGAACCGAGCCGCGAGTTCCATCAGCGCTACCTCGACGAGTTGTTGCGCAAAGCCGCGTTGTTTCCGCACAACGCCAGCGAAATCGAGCGTTACTCGGACCTGGAGCGCAACGGCGATGAACTCAATGACCGCTTGTTCATGCTGACCTTCGACGCTGGCCCCGGTACCGTCGGCGGTGGCACCGACAACCTGACCGACTACCTGCGCCGGCAGAAACTCGGCGCAACCTTCTTCGTGCTCGGCAACAGCCTGCAAATGCGCCGTGACAAGACCTCGCTGACGGACCAGCGCGCCCTCTACAAAGGCCAGTGCGTGGGGATTCAAGGTTGGCAGTACCGCTCCCACGGGCAATGGCAGGACTGGCAACAATCGGTGCTGCGCAGTCAGGCCCGGGTGCAGGCGGACCTGCCCGATCAGTATGTACCGCTGTTCAGGCCACCCTATGGTCAACGCCGGGCTGACAGCCAGGACTTCTTCGCCAGCCAGGGGTTACAGGTGGTGTTGTGGAATATCGATGCCCAGGACCAGAGCGCCTTGAGTGGCGAACAGTCGGCGCAACGGGTGCTGACCCTGATGCTGCTCTGGCGCCGCGGACTGATCCAGTTTCACGACGCCCAACCCAAAGCGCAGGAGGCCGTGGCCTGGCTGCTCAAGCAGACGGCGCAAAGCGGTATTGGTTGGGAAGATTGCCGGCATTTTGCCGGAAAAAGCTGAAAACAGGGTGAGAACTGTGCGTCCAGCAAGAAAATGTTACACGCAATTCACTGGGCCTGATTTATGACTGTAGCGGTGCTTTGACCCTGCGCCAAGGGCTAAATGTCATCGCGAAAAATAAACTTCAAAAATACGTAAAAATGCTTTTTTCGGTCATGGGTTTTGCGGTATCAAGAAGACAGACCGCCGAACCCTGCATCACAGGTGGCGTCATTGGGCACCCTATCTGTGAGGGCAGCTTCCCGACCGTAACGACGCGGACCAGGGGAGAATCGGCGGCCACTTCACGGCGCAGCACCGTCAAGGTATTGCGTTGTATGGCTTCCACAAAGGTGACCGAGTATGGATGATCAAGGACGCACCACTTCCTCCAACCAGCCAATCCTTTATGTGCTCGATACCAATGTACTGATCCACGATCCCAACGCGTTGCTCAATTTCGAGGAGCACCACGTCGCCATACCGATGACGGTGCTGGAGGAGCTCGACAAACTCAAGACCGGGAAGCAAACCATCGCTGCTGAGTGTCGCCAGGCCATCCGCCTGATTGACCAGACCCTGGGCGATGCCACGCCTGCCGATGTCGAGCAGGGTGTGCCGATCCAGCGTGGCAAGAGCGGGCCCAAGGGCTCGCTGTCGATCCTGATGAGTCCGCGCAACGAGCCAAACCGCCTGCTGCCGGAAACCCTCAACGACAACATCATCATCAACCAGTTGCTGGAGCTGCGCAGTCGGCGCAAAGACCTGGATGTGGTGCTGGTGACCAAAGACATCAACATGCGCCTCAAGGCCCGCGCCTGTGGGATCGCGGCCGAGGACTACAGCACCGACCAGCTGGTTGACGACGTTTCCCTGTTGTCCAAGGGCTATCACAGTGTCACCGGGTCGTTCTGGGACCGGGTCAGCAAGGTCGAGACCCGTCAGGAACGTGGCCGTACCTGGCACCGGGTGCAAATGATCGACAACCTGCCGGCGGTGCACATCAACGAGTTCATCATTGACGAGCAGGGCTTCGTTGGCTGGATCAAGGGCATCAAGGACGACGAGCTGCTGTTGCTCGACCTGCACCAGGAGCCACTGTTGCACCAGGAAGCCTGGGGCCTGAAACCGCGTGACATCCATCAGAGCCTGGCATTGTTCGCGCTGCTTGATCCGGACATTCACCTGGTCAACCTGACCGGCGCTGCCGGTTCCGGCAAAACCATCCTGGCCCTGGCCGCCGCCATCGAACAGACCATGGTCAGCAAGCGTTACCGGCGCATCATCGCCACCCGCAGCGTGCAGGGGCTGGACCAGGAGATCGGCTTCCTGCCGGGCACTGAAGCCGAGAAAATGGAGCCCTGGCTCGGGGCGATCACCGACAACCTCGAAGCGCTGCACATGGATGATGAAAACACCCATGGCAGTGTCGACTACATCCTTGAACGGGTGCCGCTGCAGTTCAAATCGCTGAACTACATTCGCGGTCGCAGCTTCCAGCAGAGCCTGATCCTGATTGATGAATGCCAGAACCTTACCCCGCACCAGATGAAAACCATCATCACCCGTGCCGGTACCGGTTCCAAGGTGATCTGCCTGGGTAACCTGGCGCAGATCGACACCCCCTACCTGTCCGCCACCAGCTCGGGCCTGACCTACCTGACCGAGCGTTTCAAGGACTTCCCCAACGGCGTGCACATCACCCTGCAGGGCGTGCCGCGCTCGATTCTGGCCGAATACGCCGAATCGCACCTGTAACCGGCAATCACCGGGCGGCCTTGCCGCCCGGTTTTTTTCACTGCGATATCCACACCCTTGGGTTTACACTCTTTACTCCTGAACAGGAGGAAGGTTGTGCTGACTCATCTAGATTCCCAAGGTCGGGCCAATATGGTCGACGTTACCGATAAAGCCGTGACCTCGCGTGAGGCGGTGGCTGAAGCGCGGGTGCGTATGCTCCCGCAAACCCTGCAGATGATTGTCGATGGCGAGCACCCCAAGGGTGATGTCTTCGCTGTGGCCCGCATTGCCGGTATCCAGGCGGCGAAGAAGACCAGCGACCTGATCCCGTTGTGCCATCCGCTGATGCTGACCAGCGTCAAGGTCGAGCTCAGCGCCGAAGGCAACGACACTGTCTATATCGTCGCGCGCTGCAAACTGGCCGGGCAGACCGGCGTGGAAATGGAAGCCCTGACCGCTGCCAGCGTCGCCGCGCTGACCATCTATGACA
>JBOICD010000346.1:0-4326 GCA_050739855.1 Pseudomonas sp. | reverse complement strand
CTCCTACTGTGGGAGCGGGCTTGCCCCGCGATGCTTTTAGCCGCGCCGCATACCGATATGCGCAATATCGTCCTCAAGATACTCCTCGCCCACCACCACAAAGCCATAGCGCTTGTAGTAGCCCTGCAGGTGCGCCTGTGCCGACAGATACACCGGCACGCCGGGCCAGTGCTTCTCGGCCTGCTCAAGGGCCCTTTCCATCAGTTCATGGCCCAATCCCTGGCCCCGTGCCGACGGTGCGGTGACTACCCGGCCAATCACCACATCGCCACCCTGGGACTCCGGATCGAGCAGCCGCAGATAGGCTTGCAGCTCATCATCTTGCCAGGCCATCAGGTGGTGAGTATCGCCCTCCAGATCCCGGCCATCGACCTCCTGATAGGCACACTTCTGCTCGACCACGAAGACTTCGGTGCGCAGCCGCAGAATGGCATAGAGTTGTTCCTTGCCAAGGTCGCTGTGATGTTTACAGATCCAGTCGATGGACATAGGTGGTTCTCGAACAGTTGATTGGCTTGATCATCGCAGATGCTATAGGCGAGGACGAGGACGAAATTGCCATAAGTCAACACAGAGTGTGACGGCACTCATGATGAAGGCCATTTGATATCATTGTCTCTGCCTTGAGGCTTCATCTTTGTGTAACCTGCGCAAACGTGCTGACAGCGGTACCTCTCAAGCAGTTGATATCAACGATGCGTAATGGCGCGTCTACTAAAGGATTTGAGCATGGCTGCACCGCTTCGAGCCTTGGCTTTGCTTGGAATGCTGTTGCTGTTCAACACTGCGCAGGCAGAAAAGCTGCGTCTGGTTGCCGACAGTTGGCCTCCCTTTACTGACGCCGGTATGCCAGGTGGCGGCCTGGCCACAGTGATTGTCACCACCGCCTTGCACCGTGCCGGTTATGCCAGCGAGTTCGAGCAGGTGCCTTGGGCGCGGGCGCTGCTGGGGCTGGAGGAAGGGCGCTACGACGTGTTGATCAACGCCTGGTTCAATGAGAGCCGTACCCGGATCGGGGTGTTTTCCAGCGATTACCTGACCAATCGTATCCGCTTGCTCAAGCGCAAGGGCGATTCGCTCAGGTTCAAGTCTCTGAACGATTTGTACCCTTATCCTGTTGCGGTTGTCAGGGACTATGCCTATTCGCCCGCGTTTGACGCCGATACACAGCTGCAAAAAATCCCGGTACGCAGTTTTTCGGTTGCAGTGCGCATGCTTGCCGCCGGCAGGGTGGGCCTGACCCTTGAGGACGAATACGTCGCCCGCTATTTGCTGCAGCGTGAATCGCGTTCGGTACGTGACAGCGTCGAGTTCATCGACAGGCCGCTCAGCGAAAACACCCTGCATATCCTGGTGAGCCTGAAGGCTCCCCGGCACCAGCAGATCATTGCTGGCTTCAACCGTGCCATTGGTGAGATGAAGGCCGATGGCAGCTATCAGCGGTTGCTCAAACACTACGGATTCTGATCAGGCCGGCGCATCTTTGATCAGGTGTGCAGCCAGGGTGCGCAGCGGTCCCAGTTGACGACAGATCAACGCCAGTTGGGTCTGCACCAGGCGCTGGTTTTCTTCCAGCTCTTCGGGCATTTGCTCAAGCTCGATGGCCAACGCTTCTTCAGCATCGCTGTGGATAGCCACCGGCAACTTGCTGGCCAGGCCTTCGGCAATCTCATCCAGGCTGTTGGCCAGGCTGGCCCCGGCACCATCGATCAACTGCTCGTGAACATCGGCCGGCAGCGTGGTTTCACGATGCGCACCCAAACCTGACAGGTAACTGAGCAAGGTGTGCGAGAGCACCAGAAAGCGAAAGCCGACATCCGCCTCCTTACGAAAGTGCCCAGGCTCCATAAGCATGTTGGCCAGGGTGGTCGACAGCGCCGCGTCGGCATTGTGGGCGTTACGCCGGGCCAGGCGGTAGGCCAGGTCGTCGCGTTTGCCTTGGGCGTACTGCTGCATGATCTGGCGCAGGTAGGTGCTGTTGCAGGTCAGGGTGTTGGCCAGCACTTTATTCAAGCGCCGGCCCTGCCAGTCCGGGAGGAACAGGAACACCGCGAGAATCGCGATCAGGCTGCCGACCAGGGTATCGAACAGACGTGGCAGGAACAGCCCGTAGCCATCACCGACCTGGTTGAAGCAGAACAGCACCATCAGGGTGATCGCCGCAGTGGCCAGGGTGTAGCGGGAGGTGCGGTTGACGAAGAACACCACACCGGCCGCGACGGCGAACAGCGACTGGATGATCGGGCTCGGGAACAGGTCGAACAGCGCCCAGCCCACCGTCAGGCCGATGCCGGTGCCGATGATCCGCTGCACCAGTTTGCGCCGCGTCGCACCGTAGTTGGGCTGGCAGACGAACAGGGTGGTGAGGATTA
Organism: Pseudomonas sp.; assembly: GCA_050739855.1. Classification (GTDB taxonomy): domain Bacteria; phylum Pseudomonadota; class Gammaproteobacteria; order Pseudomonadales; family Pseudomonadaceae; genus Aquipseudomonas. The sequence goes on along the minus strand of JBOICD010000346.1, from coordinate 1,954 downwards.
TCCAGTAGCCCTGGCTCGGGTGGATCAGGTGAACCATGCCGTAGCCGATCGACAGTGCCAGCGGCAGGCGCAGGGCATGGCGGAACAACAGTGAAGTCGGGGTCAGTTGCTGACGCAGGCGGTTCCAGACATCGGCCAGGTTGCGCGGCGAACGGTCGAGCAGGCTGCTGTCGCTGGCATCGGCGAGATTGTCGGGGTTGCTTGCATCGCTGAGCAGACGGTCGAGGGTTGCCAGGTTGGCGGCCAGGGCCCGCAGCGAGCGCAGCAGCCCGCGCCAGGCCGGGTTGCTCTGCATGCGCAGGTGTTCCAGGGAGGCATTCAGGTCTTCCAGGGCCTGGGTAAAACCGCTGTCAAAGATGAACGGCTGGCGCAGCTGGATCGACTCGGACAATTGCTGGCAGGCCAGCCCTTGCTGGCGTAGCAGGCGCTGGCAGCGAAACAGCACGTCGCTGTGAAAGAAGGCTTCGGTCAGGGCGTTGTAGGGGTAGTGCGAAGAGCTGGCGCGCTCGTGGATATCCTGAGCGAGAAAGTACAGCTTCAGGTAACGGCTGACCTTCGAGCCCGGCCGGCCATTGCCGACCCGGTGCAGGATGATTTCCTTGGCCGCATTGAGCGCGGCCACCATGCGGCCATTCTGCTGAGCCAGTTCCAGACGCCGGGCTTCCACATCCAGCTGACGGATCGGCTCGAACAGGGTGGCCTTGAGTTTCAGGTAGCGTCCCAGTTCACGGAACAGGCGCGCCAGGCTTTGCTGCACCGGCTGGTTGGAGAACAACGCCTGCCAGAGCACCGAGAGCAGCCCGTACCAGGCGGCACCGGCCACCAGCAGCAGCGGTTCGTGCCAGAAGTCGCTGACCTCACCGCCGCGCTGGTCCACGCCGATCATGGTGTAGACCGAGAGAATCAGCGTGGCCGAGGCGATGGCGCCGTAGCGTTCGCCCAAGGCGCCCAGCATGGTCAGGCCAAAACTGGCCAGGGCCAGGGCGCAGACAAAAATCAGCGGGTAGGGGAACAGCAACTCCACCGACAGTGCGGCAACGGTAAAACACACCAGGGTGACCGCGAGGGCATTCAGGCGCCCTTGCCAGCTGTCGTCGGTCTCGGCCAGGGCGCTGGCGATGATGCCCAGGAACAGCGGGATCAGCAGGCTCATCTCGTCCTTGTACCAGCACAGCAGCATGCTGCCGGTCAGGGCGATGAGAACGCGGATGGCGTAGCTGAACTTGTCCAGGGCCCAGAGGCGGCGCAACGATTGGCTGAACGAGGAGGATGACATGTCGGGTAGGCAGGCCTTGGGCGATGATCGAAATTGAGCTGATCAGACAGCAACCGTGTTACGGCTGCCATCTGACCAGCAAAATTTGTTCCTTGATGCGCTGATTCTACCGCGAAGGTTAGACGAACTGCGCGGCCGCATACGCCGATGCCCAGGCCCACTGGAAGTTGAAGCCGCCCAGGTGGCCGCTGACGTCGAGCACTTCGCCGATGAAGTACAGTCCCGGGCTTTTCAGCGACTCCATGGTCTTGGACGACACTTCGCGGGTATCGACGCCGCCCAGGGTCACCTCGGCAGTGCGATAGCCTTCGGTGCCGGCCGGCACCACCTGCCAGGCGCCGAGCTTGTTGCTGACCTGGGCCAGTTCCGCCGGGGTGTACTGTTTCATCGGCTTGGAGACAAACCAGTGCTCGCTGAGCAGGGTGGCCATCTTCTTGGTGAAGACCTCGCCGAGCAGGGTTTTCAGTTCGCTGTTGGGGCGTTCGGCCTGTTGCTGTTGCAGCCAGGTCAAGGCGTCGTGGTCTGGCAGCAAATTGATTTCAACCGTGTCACCCGCTTCCCAGAATGATGAGATCTGCAAAATCGCCGGGCCGCTCAGGCCGCGATGGGTGAACAACAGATTTTCCCGGAAACTGGTGCCGTTGCAACTGGCGATACAGTCCACGGAGCTACCGGACA
>JBOICD010000345.1:0-4338 GCA_050739855.1 Pseudomonas sp. | reverse complement strand
CGGTTGTTCAGTCACATTGCATCGCGGGGCAAGCCCGCTCCCACAGGATTGCCAACTCCGCGATTGCTTCAATCAGCTGAAAGCATTGATAAACCAGGTAATCAACGGCAATGCCACGATATCGATCAGCACCGCGCCACACAGCGGCACGATAATGAAGGCCTTGTACGAGAACACCTTGTAGTGGTCACAGATGGCGCCCATGTTGGCCACCGCATTCGGTGTGGCCCCCAGACCATGGCCCATATAGCCGGCGCAGAGCACCGCGGCATCGTAATTGCCACCGAACAGGCGGAACAATACGAAAACGCACAGCAACACCATGATCACCACCTGCACCACCAGGATCACCAGCAACGGCAGGCCCAGCTGTTCCAGCTCCCAGAACTTCAGGCTCATCATCGCCATGGTCAGGAACATGCCCAGGCTGATGTCGCCCACCGTGCTCACCGCGTTGTCCGGCATCTCGATGACACGTGCGCGGTCGTTGAAGTTACGCAGGATGATGGCAACGAACATCGCACCGACATACACCGGCAGGACGATGCCCAAGTGCTCTTTCAAGGCATCGCCGATCCAGAAGCCGAGCACCATGATCACCAGCATGCAGGTCAGCAGACGCAGCAGCACGGCGGCATCCAGGGGCACGCTCGGGGCTTCGTTGGCTTTTTCCAGGGCCTGCAGGGTGTCGACCTGGTCGGCCTTGACCGCCAGCTTTTTACGGTCAATCAGGAAGCGCGCCACCGGGCTGCCGAGCAAACCGCCCGCGACCATACCGAAGGTCGCCGAGGCCAGCGCTGCGGTAGTCGCACCACTGGTACCGAGGCTCTCGGCAATCGGTCCGAAGGCCGCCGCGGCACCAAAGCCGCCTTCCAGCGACACCGCACCGGCCATGATCCCCAGCAACGGATCGATGCCCAGCATTTCGGCCATACCGACACCCACTACGTTCTGCAGCAGGGCCAGGCCCCAGCAGGCACCGAGGTAGATAAACAGGATCTTGCCGCCCTGGCGCAGCAGGCCAAGGCTGCCGCCCAGACCGACCGTGGTGAAGAACGCCACCATCAGCGGGGTTTGCATCGCGGTGTCGAGCTTGATGTCCAGCCATTGCTGGTTGCGCAGCAACCACACCACCAGGGCAAAGCCAAAGCCGCCAATCACCGGGGCCGGTACACAGAGTTGGCGCAGCCAGTGGCTGTGCTTTTTCAGTTGCGCCCCCAGCGCCAGCAGCACAAGCGCCAGGGCGACGGTGGTCAATGCATCGAGTTGCAGGGTCAGCATGGGTGAATACTCTTGTTTTTATACTTGGATTAATGGGGTAAAGGGCTCAGTCGACCAGACTGGCCAGCAGCCGCGCGCCGATGCGCGCGGTGCGCTGGTCCTGGTCGAGGCCCGGGTTGAGTTCGGCAACGTCGGCCATGCGCAGCTTGCCGCTGGCCTTGGCCCGGCGAACCAGGTGTTCGACCACCATCAGGTCGACGCCATGGGCCGACGGCGCACTCACGCCGGGCGCCTGGCTGGCGGGCAGCACGTCCAGGCAGACGGTCATGTACAAGTGATCGATGCCGCTCAAAAACTCATCGACAAACGCCTCGATGGCCGGGACATTCCACGGCTGCATCTGCCGGTCGAGGCGATAACGCACGTTCAGGCGCCGGGCCTGATCGAACAGCGCCTGGGTGTTGTTCAGTTCACTCACGCCCAGGCAGCAGTAGTCGAAGTCCAGACCGGCCTGCTGGCAGTACTCGGCGATCTGCCGGAACGGCGTGCCGGAGCTGCTTTGCGCGGCGTGGCGCAGGTCGAAGTGGGCATCGAAGTTGAGGATGCCGATACGCGGGCGCGCCTCGCGCTGGCGCAGGTGTTCGGCCAGGCCAAGAAAGCTGGCGTAGGCGATTTCGTGGCCGCCTCCCAAACCCAGGGGCAGATGGCCCTGGTCGAGCAGCTGGCTGACGCGCTCGGCGTAGGCCTGCTGCGCGCCTTCCAGGTCAGTACCGACGCAGACGATATCGCCGCTGTCGTAAAGTCCACGCTGGCCACGCCAGGCCAGGTTGGCCAGGGCTTTGCGCAAGGCCGCTGGCCCCTGGCGGGCGCCACTGCGGCCCTGGTTGCGGCTGACGCCTTCGTCGCACGCCAGGCCCACCAGGGCGGTGCCGGGCGCCTGCGCGCTGCTGTAGGGCTGCACCCACTGGTGCCAGCGCAGTGCCGACGAGCCTTCGTCAGCGTCAATACGGCCTTGCCACACGGGCATGGCGAGATGTGCGGTCATGCGGGGTACTCCAGGTTGATTCAGTCCAGCCGCGCGCCCACGCGCAGGGCGACCTCGCGGGTCCAGCGGGTCAGGCGTTCGCTGTTTTGCTGGGCGCGAATGGCCGGGGCCATCAGGCTGATTGCGCCGTGCAAACGGTTGCGGCTGTCGAGCACCGGGGCGCTGACGCCCCAGATACCGTCGTCGATTTCGCCAAGGCTGACGGCATAGCCCTGGTCGCGAATGGCAATGAAGCTCTGCAGATAGACCGCGATGCCGTCAGCATCGACGCCCTGCTCGTGGAGGATGGCCTCGCTGCATTCCGGCGCCATATGCGCCAGCAACACCCGCGCCGAAGCCCCCACCAGCAGCGGCTGGGCCAGGCCCTTCTGATAGCAGCAACGCAGCGGCTGGGGGCTGTCGATCAGTTCGATGCAAATTGCCTGACCATTGCTCGGCACCATCAGCGCAACGCTTTCCCGGCTCAGCTCGGCCAGGCGCTTGAGCTCAGGCAAAGCTTGCGATACCAGCAGCGCCTCACGGTCGAACTTGTTCGCCAACTGCAGGCAGGCCGGCCCTGGCAGGTAGCGGCCATGACCATTGTCTTCAGCCAGGCCCCAGCGCAGCAGGGTTTTCAGGTGCCGATAGGTGCTGCTCAGGGGCTGTTCCAGTTGCAGGCTCAGCTCCTTGGCCGACACCGCCTCATTGGCCTGGCCAAGGGCGACGAGGATCTGCAGCAGGCGATCGGTGGGGGTGGTGTAGTTCATGTGTGCTCCTTGCGAACATGGTGCACAGGGTTTTCCCAAAGGGTGAAACAGGATTCCCACTAAGTGGGAAATTTCGCAATTAAAAGCGATGAAGGGTGTTTAAACGGCAGGCAGGATCAGGCCGACAATGACTTGCCGCAGCGCCCATAGACCACCACTTCGCCAGCCGTGGCAATCACCAGGCTCAAGCCGGTGTAGGAAAACCCGAACGCCCTCACCTCCAGTTCGACCCCCAGCTTGTGGAACAGTGCTGGCCGGTTGTAGCGCGCACCGTGCAACCACGACCCCGGTTCGACCAGCAACAGGTGCTGCTCGGGCCAGGCCAGAACGATGTCTTCGACCATCCAGCCATCGGCAGTGGCCAGCGGCAGACCGCCGCCATTGATACCGGCCATGCGGATCACCCGCTCGTGCAACGGGCCGATGCCGCGGGTTTCCAGGTGGCGGTCACTGCCGAGGTTGTCGGTGCGGTCGCGGGCGACTTTCTCCCCGCTCTGGCAGTCGATCACGCTGCGCCCGGAGCTGGAGGCGACCAGCAGCAGTTCGCTGTCACGGTCAAAGCCGATTTCCTGCAGACCGGCGATGGTCGATCGCGTCTTCAGCTGCCACGGTTCAGGCGCAGGTGCGACCTGAAGCTGTTCGATCACCCGGCGCAGCGGGTCAAGATGGGATGAGGGCATGTCGCGACTCTGCTGTAGGGGGCATTTGCATCAAGTCTTGCCGCAATGATTCATGGATCCTACAACGACCAGACGCCAGCCCGTTACCCCAAGAGGCTCTGGCGCGCAAAGATGAGCCTGCGGTGTATTCGCATCCCCAAGGATGTCAGGCATGATCGTCAGCGCATGCTTTAGCCATTAATGCCCCGCGGAGCCGAAATTGCCCACCCCTCGCCACTTCAGCCAGAAATCCAGTACAACAAACATGCTGAACCTCAAGCACCCGCAGGCGCCCTCCTCGCCCGCCTACCGCGTCGGCTTCCTGCTGCTGGAGAATTTCTCCATGGCCAGCTTCACCGTGGCCATGGATGTGCTGGTCACCGCCAACCTGTTGCAGAACAGCCTGTTTGTCATCACTCCGCTGTCACTGGGCGCAGAACGGGTGATCAGCGACCTGGGGCTGGAGATCTATGCCGCAGGCCTTGAGCGCAACACCCTGGATAACCTGGACATGCTGGTGGTCTGCGGCGGCTTGCGCACACCGCTCAAATACCCGCAGCTGGACCGTCTGCTGAGCGAGGCGGCGAGCCATGGTCTGGCGCTGGGCGGGCTGTGGAACGGTGCTTATTTTCTCGGCCGTGCCGGGGTACTGACAGGCTACAGCTGC
>JBOICD010000344.1:0-4338 GCA_050739855.1 Pseudomonas sp. | reverse complement strand
ATACACCACCTGTGGGAGCGGGCTTGCCCCGCGATCAGGATGTGTTACTGAACCGCAGCAATCGCCTTAGCCACCTGCTGCAGGTTATCCGGACGCAGGCCGGACATGCACACCCGGCCGCTGTCGATCAGGTACACCCCGAACTCGTCCCGCAGGCGACGGACCTGCGCGACGCTCAAACCGGTGTAACTGAACATCCCGCGCTGGCTCAGGAAGAACTGGAAGTCCTGGCCCGGCAGCAGCACCGCCAGGGCATCGACCAGCCCCTGACGCATGTCGAGAATACGCAGACGCATCTGCTCCACTTCAGCCGCCCACTGCGCATTGAGCACCGCATCACCCAGCACTGCGGCCACCAGTTGCGCACCGAAAGCCGGCGGGCTGGAGTAGTTGCGGCGCACCGTGGCCTTGAGCTGGCCGAGTACGCTTTGCGCGGTGTCGGCATCGTCGCAGACCACCGACAGGCCCCCTACCCGCTCGCCATACAGCGAGAAGATCTTCGAGAACGAGTTGCACACCAGGCACGGCACACCGGCACGGGCCACTTCGCGGATGGCGTAGGCGTCCTCGACCAGACCTTCACCGAAGCCTTGATAGGCGATATCGAGGAACGGAATCAGGTTACGCGCCTTGACCACCTCGATTACCTGTTGCCATTGCGCCTGACTCAGGTCGACACCGGTCGGGTTGTGGCAGCACGGATGCAGCAGCACGATGCTGTTGGCCGCCAGGCCCTGCAGGGTCGCGAGCATGCCGTTGAAGTCCAGGCCGCGGGTGTTCTGGTCGAAGTACGGGTAGGTGTTGACCTTGAACCCGGCACCTTCAAAGATCGCCCGGTGGTTGTCCCAGGTCGGATTGCTGACCCACACCTGCGATTCGGGGAAGTAACGCTTGAGGAAGTCGGCACCGACTTTCAGCGCGCCAGAGCCACCGACAGTCTGCACGGTGGCTACACGGCCGCCCTGCACTGCTGGATGATCGGCACCGAACAGCAGCGCCTGGATTGCCTGGCGATAGCTGTTCAGACCTTCCATCGGCAGGTACAGCGAAGCTTCATGCGGCTGGCCGGCCATACGCTTCTCAGCTTCGCCGACCGCGGCCAGTTGCGGCACCACGCCTGCGGCGTCGTAATACAGACCGATACTCAGGTTGACCTTGTTGACGCGCGGGTCGGCCTTGAAGGTTTCCATCAGGGAGAGAATCGGATCGCCGGCATAGGCATCGACATGTTTGAACACAGCGTGCAGCTCCTTGGGTCTGGGCAGTTCGGACTAAATGCTGTGACGAGGATACCTGTACCTGCTGGCAAGGAACATCACCGGTGATGCAACAGGTCTGTGCAGGAATGCACAGGACGCCGTCTTGTAGGCGCGAGGCTTGCCCGCGAGGAACGATAATGCGCTGCAGCAGGTACACCGCAGCGCCTGCTTCGCCGGCAAGCCTGGCTCCTACAACCGCGATGACCTTTTACTGAGCCAACGCTTGCAACTGCTCCAACTCCTGCACCGTCAACGTCACCCCCTGGCGCGCCGACAACTCGCGTTCGCGATAACGCCGCTCACCCGGCATCCGCTGCAAGCCCACTGACTGCATCTGCCGTACCAGCTCATAGCTGCGCTCGGCAAAGCGACCACCTTCAGCCTTGCTCGGATCAATCACGATAATCAGCTGCCCGGTCCACGGGGTTTTCGCGCCCGGGTGCTGCGACCAGTCGAACTCCCAGGAGAAATGCCCACCGGTCAGCGCCGCTGCCAGCAACTCGACCATCATCGACAGGGCCGAGCCCTTGTGCCCGCCGAACGGCAGCAGTGCACCGCCGTCGAGAATTTTCTGCGGATCGCGGGTCGGCTCGCCCTGACTGTCGACACCGATGCCATCCGGCAGTTGCTCGCCTTTGCGCGCCGCGATCTGCACATCACCGTGGGCCATGGCGCTGGTGGCCATGTCGAAGACGATAGGATCGCTTCCGGCGCAAGGCGCGGCAAAGGCAATCGGGTTGGTGCCGAACAACGGCTGCCGGGCGCCATGCGGCACCACGCAGGTCATGCTGTTGACCACACTCAAGGCCACCAGGCCTTCATCGGCGAAGGGCTCGACATCCGGCCACAGGGCCGCGAAATGGTGCGAGTTATGGATTGCCAGCACGGCGATCCCGGCACTGCGGGCCTTTTCCACCAACAGATCACGCGCGGCGGCCAGTGCCGGTTGGGCAAAACCGCCTTTGGCGTCAACACGCACGTAACCACTGGCAATATCGGCCACCTCAGGCACGGCCTTGCCGTCGACCCAGCCACTGGCCAGGGTCGAGACGTAACCGGGAATACGGAACACACCGTGGCTGTGGGCGCCGTCGCGCTGGGCGCTGGCGCAGTTGAAGGCCAGGGCGCGGGCCACCGCTTCGCTGGTGCCATGACGGATGAAAATACGCTGCAGCAACGCCTGCAGCTCGGCAAAAGCAATGTGCGCGACAGCAGTGTCGGGGCGTGCGGACATCTGAAGCTCCCTTATTGGATTTGGAATGGGCGACAGCGATGAGCAATGGCGAAACTTTCCTCTTGTGACAGCAAACTGTCAAATGTTGACTTGGTGACAGAAAACATTCATTTTCTGTTTCAACGTGCAACCGCCTTCGAGAATCGCCGTGAGCCAACCGATCAAACAACGCCTGGAAAACAGCCTGCACAGTGCCGCGGCTTCCGGGCGCAAGATCGCCAGCTACATGCTCGCCAACCTCACCGACCTGCCGTTCGAAACCTCGGCAAGCCTGGCGGAAAAAGTCGGCGTCAGCGAATCCAGTGTCGGGCGGTTCTGCCGGGCCCTGGGCTACGAACACCTCAAGGCACTCAAACACGATCTCAAGGACGACCTGGGCGATGGCCCCTGGCTGGTCGGTGATCGTCTGCAAGAGTTCCGCCAACAGCATGGTAAAGATGCCGCCGGCCTGGCGCGCAGCCTCGAACAGGAAGTCGGGGCGCTGGTGCGGGTCTACGAATACAGCCGCACCCCGGCCTGGGAAGTGGTCAGCCAGCGCCTGGCCCACCGGCGCAAGGTGTTTGTCGCAGGGTTTCAGACCGAGCGCGGCATCGCCCAGTGCATGGCCCATCTGCTGCAATACCTGCGCGACGGCGTGCAGGTGGTCGACGGCAGCGCCGGGCATTTCGGCGAGGTGTTGCTCAGCGACCCGGCCGACTGCGCCCTGGTGGTGTTCGAAGCGCGCCGTTATTCACGCCATGCCCTGAACCTGTGCCGCAAGGCGCACGAAGCGGGCATCCCGGTCACACTGGTGACCGACACCTTCTGTGACTGGGCCGACGCCAACGCCGACGAGGTGTTTCGCATCCCCACCGAATTCAATCTGTTCTGGGAGTCCACCGCGACGATGCTGTCGTGGGTACACCTGATGGTCAACGAGGTCTGCAAGAAGCTTGGACCGGATGTTGAAAGACGCTTGGAAGCAACTGCCGCTCTACACAATGAATTCGTTGGCTACACGTCAGCGAGCAAACAATAGCAAGAGTGCAATCAACAGATCGAGGTGTCACATGAAACCCGTTATCCGCTTTGCAGGTGCGTGCGCCCTGCTGCTCGCCGGTGCAACCATGGCTCAGGCCGAAACCCTGAAAATTGCTACCGAAGGCGCTTACCCGCCGTTCAACTATGTCGATTCGGATAACCAGCTGCACGGCTTTGATGTCGATATCACCAAGGCGCTGTGCGAACAGATGAAGGTCGAATGCACCCTGGTGGCCCAGGATTGGGAGGGCATCATCCCGGCCTTGATGGCGAAGAAATACGACGCGGTAGTGGCGTCGATGATCAACACCGAAGAGCGCCGCAAGAAAATCGCCTTCACCAACCACTACTACAAGACGCCGCTGTCGGTAGCGGTGGCCAAGGACAGCAAGATCACCGACGCGCAGACTGACTTCAAGGGTTACACCGTCGGCGCGCAATCCTCCTCGACCCAGGCGATCTACGCCGAAGACGTCTACGGCAAGGCCGGTGCCGACGTCAAACTCTACCCGACCCTCGATGAAGCCAACGCTGACCTCGTCGCTGGGCGACTGGACGGGGTGATTGCCGACAAATTCCCGCTGCATGACTGGCTGGGCAAGGCCGGCAAGGACTGCTGCAAGATCCTCGGCGACGTCAACGGCACCAAGGCCGATGCTTCGATTGCCGTGCGCAAGGAAGACCAAGCGTTGCGCGAGCGCCTGAACAAGGCTCTGGACGAGATCGTCGCCAACGGCACCTACCAGAAGATCGCCAGTCGTTACTTCGACTTCGATATCTATCAGTGACTGATCGCGGGGCAAGCCCGCTCCCACCGGCTGTGGG
>JBOICD010000343.1:0-4343 GCA_050739855.1 Pseudomonas sp. | reverse complement strand
GCGTACAGGTCCTTGAGCTTGAGGCGCACGCCCTGCACCTGACCCGGCTGCCAGCGCTGCATTTGCGCAGCATCGGCCATATGGATGTAGGCCATGGAACCATCCAGCTCGGCCCCCACCTTGAACACCCCGACCACGTTCAGGCGTTGCATGCGCGGTGTGATACCGCCTGGAGCGCTGCTCACTTCCGGCACGATCAGGGTCAGCTTGTCACCGACATTCAAACGAAAACGCCGAGCGCTGATCTCGCCGATCACCACCCCGTATTCGCCCGGCTCCAGCGCCTGCAAGCTGCCCTGGACGATGTGCTGGGCAACGATCGAGACCTTGCCCTCCTCGGCCGGATCGATACCGCTGACCTGGATCGGCTGCATCGCGCCCTTGTAGGAGAGCATGCCCTCCATCTCGGTCAAAGGCGCGACAGCAAGTACTTGCGGGTCTTTCAGCGCAGCATCGGCCACCGGGCGCCAGTCAGCCAATGGCTGCACACCGAGAATGCTGGCATGTGGCACCATGCCGAGGATCCGCGCACTCATTTCGCGCTGGAAACCGTTCATCACCGACAACACCACGATCATCGCCAATACCCCCAGGGACAGGCCGATCATCGAGGTCATGGAAATGAACGAGATGAAATGGTTGCGGCGCTTGGCGCGGGTGTAGCGCGCGCCGATGAAAATAGACAAGGGTCTGAACATGAACGGAAGCACCCAGGTAAAGAAAAGAAACACGGTGCCCGCCTAAGTTTGCGGGCACGCTGCACGGCCAGGTCAGATCGGTACCAGGTGACCGTCGTCCAGGCGCAGCACACGGTCCATCTGCCGCGCCAGGTTGAGGTCATGGGTGACCACCAGGAAGGCTGTCTGCGACGCGCTGCTCAGCTCCTGCATCAGGTCCTGGATACCTTGGGCGGTGTGGTGGTCGAGGTTGCCGGTCGGCTCATCGAGCATCACCAGCCCCGGACGGTTGACCAGGGCGCGGGCGATAGCCACCCGCTGGCGCTCACCGCCGGACAGCTCGGCCGGTTTGTGACTCAGGCGATGGCCCAGGCCGACGCGCTTGAGCAACGCCTCGGCGCGTTCGCGCGCCTCGAGGATGGCGGTGCGGCCAATCAACAACGGCATGCACACGTTCTCCAGCGCGGTGAACTCCGGCAGCAGGTGATGGAACTGGTAGACGAAGCCCAACGCGCGGTTGCGCAACAGGCCACGGGCACGCTCACCGAGGGCCGACAGCTCTTCACCGGCCAGCCAGACGCTGCCCTCGGTCGGAGTGTCGAGACCGCCCAGCAGGTTGAGCAAGGTACTCTTGCCCGAACCCGAACTGCCCACGATCGCCACCCGCTCACCGGGGTGCAGCTCCAGTTGCAGACCGGACAACACCTGGACCTTCTCCGGGCCTTCCTCGTAGGACTTGCCCAGGTTGCGGCAACTCAGCACTGCTTTATTACTCATGCCCAACTCACTCATAACGTAGCGCCTCCGCAGGCTGGGTGCGTGCCGCACGCCAGGCCGGATACAGGGTGGCGAGAAAACTCAGGACCAATGCCGCACCGCAGACCATCCACACGTCTTCGGCCATGACCTGGGACGGCAGGTAGTCGATGAAGTAGACGTCGGCATTGAGGAACTTGTGTCCGATCAGGCGCTCGAGCCCGGCGATAGCCGCGCTGACATTCAGCGCCGCGGCGATGCCGACCACCCCGCCGATCAGGGTACCCACCACGCCGATCACCGTGCCCTGGACCATGAAGATGGCCATGATCTGCCCCGGGGTCGAACCCAGGGTACGCAAGATGGCAATATCGCCCTTCTTGTCGTTGACCACCATCACCAGGGTGGAAATGATGTTGAACGCCGCCACCGCCACGATCAGCAGCAGCAGCAGGCCGATCATGGCCTTCTCCATGCGGATCGCCTGGTACAGGTTGCCATGGGTGCGGGTCCAGTCGCGCGCATAGAACTCGCGCTCACCCAGGTTCTGGGCGATGTCCCAGGCGGTGCGCGGCGCCTGGAACAGGTCGTCGAACTTCAGGCGCAGGCCCTGGACCTGCTCGGCTTTCCAGCGGTGCAGACGCGACAGGTCCGACAGGTTGGTCAGCCCCAGGTAGCCATCGATTTCACCGGCGCCGACGTGGAAGATGCCGACCACGGTAAAGCGCTTCATGCGCGGGAACATGCCGGCGGGGGTCACGGTGACCTCCGGGGCAACGAAGGTCAGCTTGTCGCCGATGCCGACACCCAGCTTGGTCGCCGCCTTGTCGCCGATCATGATGCCGAATTCACCCGGCGCCAGGGCGTCGAGCTTACCTTCACGGATGAAGTTGTCGATGATCGAGACCTGCCGCTCCTGGGCCGGGTCGATGCCATTGAGCAGCACCTTCTGCACCTTGCCGTCATGGGTCAACAGGCCCTGCATCTGGGTAAAGGGTGCCACCGCCACAACCTGCGGGTTCTGCTTTACTTGCTTGGCAAGGGCGGGCCAGTCGTTGATCGGCTGTCCGCTTTCCAAGGTGGCATGGGGCACCATGCCCAATACCCGGGTGCGCATCTCGTGATCGAAACCGTTCATGACCGACAACACCACGATCATCACCACCACGCCCAGGGCGAGGCCGATCATCGAGGTCAGGGAAATGAACGAGACGAAGTGGTTGCGACGCTTGGCACGGGTGTAACGCGTACCGATGAATACGAAGAGAGGTCTGAACATGTCGGGGCTTGTTCGGATGAAAGAGGAACGTCCTTGTGGCGGGGCTTGAATAGCAGCTTTACACTCAGACCACCGCCGCTACCATGGGTTCGCCATGTCGACATTAGATGAAGAAGATCGCCGCGAATACTACCGTATCGACGATAGGATCGCACTGGAAATTAGCCCGCTGAGTGCTACTGAAGCCCTTGGCCCAGACTTGTTGCAAGATGATTCACCACTCTTCAACCTGCTCAGCGAACTGCACCTGAGTGAATTCGAGTCCCAGCACCTGCTGCGCCAGCTCAGCGACAAGGATCGCACCCTGGCCGCCTTCCTCAAGGCGCAGAACAAACGTATCGACCTGCTCAGCGCTGTGGTTGCGCAAACCCTGCTCGGACAGCTCAGCGCGCCACAAGCGGTGGTGCTGTCCGAAGGCGGTATCGAGTTCAACCAGGCCCAAGCGCTTGCCGCTGGCAGCCGGGTCGCGGTGAAGATGGTATTGATGCCGCAAGCCCTGGGCTTGCTGTTGCGCGCCAGAGTCACCCACTGCGATCAGCAGCCCGATGGCCTGTATGAAATCGGTACCGAGTTCGTCGACATGACCGACGCCCAGCGCCAACTGCTGGCACGCTACATCCTGCAACGACAGGCGCAACAACGACGCCAGGCGCTGGAACAGAACGCCCCGAGCGCTTCTTGAGTCTCACCCTTTCTTGAAGGAACAAACGTGACCCAGATTTACGGCCACCGCGGCGCCAAGGGCGAAGCCCCCGAAAACACCCTGACCAGCTTCCAGCAGTGTCTCAAGCACGGCGTGCGTCGTTGCGAGCTGGACCTGCACCTGTCGGCTGACAACGATCTGATGGTCATTCACGACCCGACACTCAAGCGCACCACCGGCCGACGCGGCAAGGTGGCCGAACACCTGTCGGCTGACCTTGTGACCTACGATGCGCGCAAGGGTGGTCCGGGCTGGGTATCGCCCAGTCCCATTCCACGGCTTGAAGAGCTGTTCGAGAAGTGCGACTTCGAACACTGGCAACTGGAGGTCAAGAGCGCCTCGCGTACCCGTGCCGTGACCACGGTGCTGGCCATTCGCGAAATGGCCCAGCAGTTCGGCCTGCTCGACAGGATCACCATCACCTCCAGCTCACGGGAAGTGCTGGGTGCGGCCCTTGAGCTGACGCCGGATATTTCTCGCGGACTGGTCGCCGAGTACGCCTGGCTCGACCCGCTGAAGGTCGCCCAGAACTATGACTGCAACTTGCTGGCGTTGAACTGGACACTGTGCATCCCTGAGCGCCTGATCAAGGCCCAGCGCCAGGGTTTGCACGTGTCGGTGTGGACAGTCAACGAGCCGGCGCTGATGCGCAGGCTCGCCGACTTCGGCGTAGACAGCCTGATTACAGACTTTCCCGGTTTGGCCAGCGCCACCCTCGAGAATCGCTGAAATCGGTCTCCCCGGCCGGCTCAGGCCACCGGCCGGAGCCGCTCAAAAAAGCCGGTTGAGGCCGTCGTACGCAGCTACCCGATAGGCTTCGGCCATGGTCGGGTAGTTGAAGGTGGTGTTGACGAAGTACTTCAGGGTGTTGCGCTCACCCGGCTGATCCATGATCGCCTGACCGATGTGGACAATCTCCGAAGCCTGA
>JBOICD010000342.1:0-4348 GCA_050739855.1 Pseudomonas sp. | reverse complement strand
CCGTCAGCCTGCAGTGTGCGGGCTGAGACTGTCCGCGGTTTTGTCTTCCGCCGCCTTGGCAGGTTGGGATGCTCTCGAAGTGGTCGATGGTTGCGAAAATACCTGGTTTTCAACCAGCGGCAGGACAAGGCGCACACGTGTGCCCGTACCGGCTTTGCTTGAAATCACCAGTTCTCCGCCTATGCCCTGCGCGCGCCGGCGCATGCCTTCCAGGCCCTTGCCAGACGGGCGCCCTTCTTTGCCACGGGCAATGCCTTGGCCGTTGTCGCGCACCTCCAGTACCATTTTCTGTGTTTCCGGCACAAAGCGGCACACCACCTCGACTGCCGAGGCATGGGCATGGCGCATGACGTTGGACAAACTTTCCTGCGCAATCCGTAGCGCCTGCTGCGCCGCCTCCCCCCGCACGGCCTCCAGCTCATCGCAGATCTCCACCTTCCAGACCATGCGAATGCCCAGCGTGTCCAGTGAGTGCTGCACCCGGTAGCGCAGGCGGCCCAGCGCTTCAAGCACGTTGTCGTCGGCGCTGTCGATGGCGTCTACCGTCATCTTCAGGTCGACCAGGCATTGCTCCAGCGCGAGCGCCACGGCCTGCTGCTCTGGCGCGTGGCTGTCCAGCGACGACAGGATATTCACGATTTGCGAGCCCACACCATCGTGCAGGTCCTGCGCGATGCGGCGGCGCTCCTGGGCAACCGCCGAAACGGCTGCATCGTGCGCAGGCCCAAAACCCGTGAGAGGTTCAAGGTCGGTGCTGTGCTGAAAATCATGCATCAAGGCCGAGCGCGTTTCAGGTGACCCCACGCGCCGCGTCTCCAGGTGCCATATCACCATCAAAAAAGCCGCGTATAAGTCATCTGACATCGTTGCAAAGCGCCGAGCATTGTCAGCCAGCGTTATCTGGTCAATGCACAAACCCAGGCCGATCACGCAGCCCGCCAGTGCCAGCCAAGCTGGATAACTGCGGCTCAGGTACACACGCCAAGCCACCGCCGCGCTCAGCAGCATGGCAGACAGGAGGTTGATGGCAAGCCAGGCCTCGTAAGCGGGCGTTGGCGCGCCTCCGGTCCAATGAGGCCAGTGCAGCGCCACAACGCCTGCCGCGCCCTGCACAACCAGCAGCAGGTACGCCCGTACACTGGCCACGCCGGCACTGGTTAGCAGAAAAAAACCAACACTGACAATGAGCGCCTGATAGCCCAGCCGTGCCACATAAATCGAGGGAACCTCGACAGAAGGAAAGTTGCTGGCCACAAAATCGAGGGCCGTGGTCGCCAGCAAATGCACCAGCCATACACACGCCGCCGTACTCATGGCCAGGTCAACAGGGTTGTGCTGGCGGTGCCAGGCTCTACGCGAGCCGCTGAGCGCAAAAGACGCCAGCGGTATGCCGACCGCGGCAGCGGCCAGCGCCAGACCCTGTTGTGCCGCGCTGAACATGACAGGTCTTACAAAAGGCCGCGATGGGCCGCAAAGCTCACGGCCTGGGCCCGACTGCGGACTTGCAGCTTGCGATAGATGTTTTTGATGTGCGTGTTGACCGTTTGGCAGCTGATGGTCAACCGCGAACCGATTTCGCCGCTGGTGTAGCCCGCCGCAACCATCTTCAGCACTTCTTTCTCACGGTCGGAGAGTTTGTCCTTCTGCTCCGCTGTACGGTGGACAGACTCCTGCGCGTGTTCCAGCCGATGCAGCAGCCGACGCGCGAGGTTGGGGGTAATAGACGCGCCGCCATTGACCACCTGCAACACAGCCTGGGGAAAATTGCCAAACCAGGAATTCTTGACCAGGTAGCCGGTGGCGCCCAACTCAAATGCGCGCAGTGCGTGCTGCTCGTCTTCCATGGCCGAAATCACCACGGCTTCTGCCAGGGGGCGAACGGTTTTCATGTAGTCAATCAGGTCCAGGCCGTTGCCATCGCCCAGATTCAGGTCAACCAGCATGACGTCGAACTCGTGCTGCGAAATCAGCCGGCGGCCTTCACGCATGCTGGCGGCCTGGGCAACCAGATCGGTGCGCAAGTCGCCCAGCAGTTCATGAGAGATGACCTTGCGCATGTGCACATCGTCGTCAATCAGGACAACACGCACCGGTTTACCGGGCTGCCCCGCCAGGAAGGCGGGCCAGAGAGAGTGCGTAGTCTCTTGCGATGAGCGTGCGGCCTGGGAATGACCGTAGGCGCCGCCAGGCGTGGGCGATAACGTAGAGCCGCCCCTGCTTGAGTTGTCCATAAGTCCCTCGCTTTCACCGTGTTGGCCCGGCTGTTGACTTATGCAGCAAGGCCCCGCCAAGGACACTTCTTGTTACTGAAGTGACTATTTCACACACCCATTTAAACGCAAAAGCCTTTTTCGTGGGTGTGATTTTTTTACGTTTATTCGAAAGATAAAAAGAAATCTCGTGTTGCCCTACAAAAATTGTTGCTTTTTAGTCTATTTGATACGTTTTGTTACTACCGTTTTTATCCCCTTTACTTATCCCCTAATTTGATAGCAAACCAAGCCCGGATAACCCCGGTTTTCGGCTTCAGGGAATCAAAAACAGTTCCGACGAAACAGGTTAACAGGGTACCCAGTTAAAGCTATTGGCGCAACTGCTTGTAACGCCCACACTGACCCCAGACAGCGCCAAAAGTGAAGCGGGCCCCATCAGGACCAACTTACTACGCAAGCGGTGTCGCTCAGGCTGTTTGCACCCATTCCTCGCTACGGTGACGGGACAGGGTGTGAAAGGTAGCGAGAAGTCTGTGAGGCTAACGCCAGGGGGCGGACTCGCAGGCCGATCCACTGAGGAGTGTTTGCGGCGAAACCTTAGGTACGGTAATTTTTTAATCTGAAAAGGAAATCATCATGAACTTCATCAAGAAATTCATCCGCGAAGAAGACGGCGTGACGGCTATCGAGTATGGGCTGATTGCGGCGCTGATTGCTGTGGTCATCATTGCCAGCGTAACGATTGTCGGAACTCAGCTTCGGGCTGTTTTCACCTTTATCGGAAACGCTTTGCAAACTGCCTTGAGTTAAGCAGGTGCATGTTGAAGTTTGAAAATGCTCTCGGTGAGAGTCAATGCCGGGAGCATCTTTCAAGATAGAAGTCGAGCGAACCCATGCGAGTTCATCTCATGAACAACCTGGTGGCCTTTGAGGATGCGGTCACGGCCATTGAATATGCCCTGCTGGGCGCATTGATCGCTGTTGTTATTTTGGGTGCGGTGACACTGGTTGGCAGCAAAACGCTGGGCTTATGGGACATGGTTTCAAGGTGCGTTGAGGCGGCTGCGGGCGGTGGCGCTACTTGTCCATAAAAACGCCATGTGACCATCAATAACTCAGGGATCATCATGACTCAGCAAGCGCTATCTCATTTCGGCGACTTATTTACTGAGGTCAATGTGGCCGTCCTGATGATCCTGCTCGGCGTTGCGGTCTGGTTCGACATCAAGGCAAGGCGGATCCCCAACTGGCTGGTACTGACCGGCCTCATGTCAAGCCTTGGCATTCAGCTTTTGTTCAGCAACGGCAGCTTCTCCGCGTGGGGCTTGGGGCTGCTGGCTGGATTCGGACTGTTCCTTCCCCTTTATCTGGTACGCGCCATGGGTGCTGGCGACGTCAAGCTCATGGCCATGGTTGGCGGGTTTCTCGGGCCCGTCGGCGCCGCTGGTGTAGTCCTGACGACACTCGTCGCCGGAGGCATCCTTGCGGTAGGAGTCGCGCTATGGAGCGGCGCTTTGCGGCACACCGTGGCAAATGTTCGCATCCTGGTGACTCAAACAATATTCAAGACATTTCGTGGCGGTGGCGTGCAGATGGATGCGCTGCCAAGCTCAGCGGGCGACCTTCCCTACGCGGTTGCAATCGCAGCCGGTACTTTTGTTCACCTTGTTTTGGTGCGCAGCGGACATGCGCTCTTTGTATGACCATGAACATAAAGTCAGCGCACTTGATGTCGCGCACCATGAATTCCGGAGAATCGGCGATCTCCTTTTCTGGTGAGGACGTGCCAGTGCCCTGTTCAGACCATGTATCGCGCTCAAACCGGACCGGGATGAAACAGCCCTTGCAGTTGCTCGATTCGAAGCTTGTTAACTTGCTGGTCGGATTTGCCATGGCGTCGCTGTGGGGACTGTTCGCCTATCGCCATATTCTGGCGTTTCAACTCACGGGGGAATGGGTTTATCTGGTGATCTCTTTTTCAGAAACGCTGTCCGCTGCGCTTTTCGTGTTTCGTAGTGCGCCGGTCACCGTTTCGAGGGATCCGCTGGATTGGTTTTTTGCGCTGGCCGGCACGTTCGTTCCGCTTTTATTTCTGCCCTCCTCATGGGGCCTGCTGCCAGCGGCCAAGCATCTCA
>JBOICD010000341.1:0-4362 GCA_050739855.1 Pseudomonas sp. | reverse complement strand
CGCATTCAACTCACCCAGCATCCGCTCCTCGTGAACCACCTTGTCACCGTCCAGTTGCAGGCGAATCAGCTCCTGAGTCGCCAGCGCGCCAATGAACAGGCTATGGCCCCAGGTTTTGAAACGCGGGTTGTCGTAAAAGGCCATGCCGCTGATGGCCGGCGACTTTTCCCAGACATGGTGTGGATCGACCATGCCAGCGACATGCTCGCCCTTGGCCTCGGAAATCGGTATCAGCGAATAGTTGATGCCATGGGTCGCCATGGGCCAGCCGTAGTTCTTGCCGGGTTTGGGCAGGTTGATCTCATCACCACCACGTGGCCCGTGTTCATGGGTCCACAGCTCGCCGGTCCAGGGGTTGAGCGCCGCGCCTTGCTGATTACGGTGGCCGAACGACCAGATCTCGGGGCGGACATTGTCCTGGCCGACAAACGGATTGTCCTTCGGCACCGTGCCGTCGGGCAGGATACGCACCACCTTGCCCTGCAGCTTGTCCAGGTCCTGGGAAGTCGGGCGCTGGTTGTTCTCCCCCAAAGCAATGAACAGGTAACCGTCGCGGTCGAACACCAGGCGCGAACCAAAGTGCAGACCTGTCGACAGCTTGGGCTGCTGGCGGAAGATCACGTTGAAGTCTTCAAGCTTGGCCATGTCGGCAGACAAGCGCCCACGGCCCACGGCGGTACCGGCTTTACCGTCCTCGCCACCGCCTTCGGCAAAACTCAGGTAAACCATGCGGTCTTGCTTGAAGGTCGGCGACAGGACGACATCAAGCAATCCACCCTGCCCTTGGGCCCACACCTCGGGCACGCCGCCCAGTGGCGCACCGACCGTGCCCTCGGCACTGACGATACGCAGATTACCTGGGCGCTCGGTTACCAGTATGCCTTTGCCTTCGGGCAGAAAGGCCAACGCCCAAGGGTAGCTCAGGCCTTCGGCCAGGGTGCTGACCTTGACACTGCCCTCCTCGCTCTTGAAGGTGCGTTCGGGAGCGGCATGAGCCAGCAGCGGTAGCAGCGCCGCGGTCAACAGGGTGGCAATCCAGGTGCGTGCGGACATCAGCGTTTCCTTCCAGGGAGGGCCGGCCAGTCAAGGCGTACGAGTCGACTCCCGAGGCGGCCGGGTGGGTTCCAGTTGCGGCGTGGACTGCTCACGGCGCATGTTTTCGCCATTGCCGATCCCGCGGTTTTCCAGGGTTGGCTGGCGCGGGATGGGTTGAGTCGAAGGCCCCCGCACAGGTGGCGTGGCCTGCACACTGCCCTGACGGCTGTTGGGGTTGGCGCGCATGATCGGGCTGTTGTAAGGATTGTTCGGCGAGGCTGCCAATTGCAACGGCACTTCAGCGTGCGCGGCCGGTAACGCCAGGCTGAACAGCAGGCCCAAGGACAGGCTCAACTGGGATCTGTTCACGAATACACCTCCTGCGCGAAACGACGCGCCCAAGCATTGGATAGCCTAAGGCGCGTCAGGTTCGTGAGGAAACCGCAATTTCTCCTACAGGTGATTCATTTTGTGTCCGGCTCAGTCAACCTTGTGCCGGGCGGCATACAGGCAGAGCATTTCCATGGCCAGTGTCGACCCGGCCAGGGCGGTGATATCGGCATGGTCATAGGCCGGCGCGACTTCCACCAGGTCCATACCGACCAGGTTGATACCGCGCAGGCCACCGATGATCTCCAGCGCCTGCACCGTGGTCAGCCCGCCGCATACCGGGGTCCCGGTGCCTGGCGCGTAAGCCGGGTCGAGGCAGTCGATATCGAAGGTCAGGTACACCGGATGGTCGCCGACCCGCTGACGGATTGCTTCGATGATCGCCTGACAGCCACGCTGGTGCACCTGGCGCGCATCCAGCACGGAAAAGCCCTGGGTGTCGTCATTGGTGGTACGCAAGCCGATCTGCACCGAGCGCGACGGATCCACCAGGCCTTCGCGAGCGGCGTGCCAGAACATCGTGCCGTGGTCGACGCGCCCGCCCCCCTCCTCGCACGGCCAGGTGTCACTGTGGGCGTCGAAGTGGATCAACGACAGCGGACCATGTTTGCGTGCATGGGCCTTGAGCAGCGGGTAACTGATGAAGTGATCGCCGCCGAGGGTGAGCATGGCGCAGCCGGCTTCAAGGATCTGCTCGGCATGGGCCTGGATACTGTCCGGAATGGTCTGCGGGCTGCCGTAGTCGAAGTTGCAATCGCCATAGTCGATCACCGCCAGGTGATCGAACGGGTCGAACTCCCATGGCCAGTGACGGGCCCAGGCCTGCTGCACGGAAGCGCTGCGAATGGCGCGCGGGCCAAAACGCGCACCGGGGCGGTTGCTGGTGGCGGTGTCGAACGGCACGCCGCTGACCACTACATCGACGCCGCGCAGATCGCGGGTGTAACGGCGGCGGGAGAAGCTGGTGATCCCGGCAAAGGTGTTTTCGGCGACCGTGCCATACAGACTGTCGCGGGTCATTGCCTGGTCGTTATCGGGGGCGAGATCCATCATCGGGCTCCTGTTCTGGTTGTTATTGGCGGCTACGGAAAGCGGTCCACAGGCGGGTACGCTGGCGCATGTCGGTCAAGGCCATGCTGCGGTCGGCAAACAGGCGCGCGCGCACTGCGTCCGAAGGGTAAATATCCGGGTCGTTGCGCACCGCCTCATCCACCAGCGCCGTGGCCGCCTGGTTGGCGTTGGCGAAGAACAGCGTGTTGGTCAGTGGTGCGACCGAATCGGGGCGCAGCATGAAGGCAATGAACGCACGTGCCGCCTCTGGGTGTGGCGCGTCCTTGGGGATGACCAGGTTGTCCTGCCAGATCAGCGTGCCCTCGCGGGGAATCCGGTACACCACCTGGTACGGCTTGCCGGCCTGGCGGGCCTGCTCGGCAGCCATCGCGGCATCGCCGTTGTAGGTCAGTGCCAGGCAGACGCTGCCGTTAGCCAGGTCGTTGATCTGCCGGCCGTTAGCGACATAGCTGATCGACGGCTGCAGCTGTTTGAGCAGCGCCTGGGCTGCGGCCAGATCATCCTTGTCGCGGCTGTAGGGATCCTTGCCCAGGTAGTGCAGGGCCACGCCGATCACTTCCTGAGGCGAGTCGGACATGGCGATCCCGCAATCCTTGAGCTTGCTGGCATATTCAGGCTTGAACAGCAGGTCGAGGCTGTCCAGCGGCGCATCGCCGACACGCTGGCGCACTGCCTCAAGGTTCAGTCCCAGGCCCAGGGTGCCCCAGGTGTAAGGCACCGCATACTGGTTGCCGGGATCGACTTCGGCCAGTTTGGCCAGCAGGTCCTTGTCCAGGTTGCTGTAGCCGGGCATCGACTGCGCCAGCAAGGGCTGCAACGCACCCGCAGCCAAAGCCCGGGCCAGCAGACTGGAAGACGGCACCACCACGTCATAACCGCTGCCGCCGGTAAGCAACTTGGTTTCCAGCACTTCGGTGGTGTCGAAGGTGTCATAGCGCACCTTGTAGCCGGTTTCCTTTTCAAAGCGCTGCAAAGTCTCTGGTGCCACGTAGTCGGCCCAGCTGTAGAGGTTGAGGACTTTTTCTTCGGCCTGAATCGGCAAGGCCAGCATCACAGAGAACAACCACAGGTATCTACGCATGTCGGGCACCTTTATTCAGTGGATGCCGCCAGCATGCACGCCGGGTTACATTGCTAAAATGACAAGTTACTTAACCTGACATTCAGCTGGAGCAATGTTTGATGCTCGGACAACTGCACGACCTCGACCTGCACCTGCTGCGGCTGTTCGTCACTGTAGTCGAGGCTGGCGGCTTCAGTGCCGCCCAGGGCGTGCTGGGCCTGAGCCAGCCGAGCATCAGCCAGCAGATGGCGCGTCTGGAAACACGCCTTGGCTATCGCCTGTGCAGTCGCGGCAAAGGCGGTTTTGGCCTGACCGCCAAAGGCGAGGTACTGCTCAAGGCGACACGGGAATTGCTGGTGCAGATCGAAGCCTTTCGCCATCAGGCCAATGGCGTCGCCGGGCGTTTACTCGGTGAGGTACGGGTGGGCATTTCCGAAGCCCAGGACAGCAGTGTGACCTTGCGTCTGGCGCAAGCCATCGAGCGTTTTCGCCAACGGGACGAGTCGGTACGCCTGGAACTGGTCAGCGCCATGCCGGCCGACCTTGAGCGTCTGCTGTTGCAGCAGCGCCTGGACCTGGCCATCGGTTACTTCTCCGGCAAACAGTCCGCCTTCGACTACACGCCGTTGTTCGAAGAGACCCAGCGCCTGTATTGCGCCAGCCACCATCCGCTGGCGAGCCAGGCGCAGGTGAGCCTGGAGGTGCTGCTGGAGGCCGACCAGGTCGAACACCCCTACAGTTTTCTCGAGAGCCCTGACCCGCTCAGCGGCGGTCGGGCTTCCGCGCGCTCCGAGCAGGTCGAA
>JBOICD010000340.1:0-4372 GCA_050739855.1 Pseudomonas sp. | reverse complement strand
TGAGCATGCCCACCAGTACGGTGCCGTTCTTGATCTGGGCCAGTTCGCTATCGTCGGGAGCCACAACTTTCAGAACAAGCTGTGCACCAAACGCATCGGCAGCGCTGCCAATAGTGGCGCCTGCTGCTTCATAGGCACTGTCCGGAACGCTGGCGTTGATGCCGGCGCCGCTCTGGACGGTAACCTGATGCCCCTGACCAATCAGTTTCTTGATGGTTTCCGGGGTTGCAGCAACCCGTGTTTCGCCCGTCTGCGTTTCGAGTGGAACACCAATGTGCACGTCAAATCTCCTGCGTGATCTTTTGTAGGTAAACCAGTGCACTGCGGATGGTGCTTCTGGGGCGGCCGATCAGCACGATCCCGCCGAATTCTGGCGGGGCGCGGCATTTTGCAGGTGATTCCTGAATTGCTTCAACCAGTTTTGAAGGGTGACGTTAATCAAACTACAAGTCACCCTGTGACCGAATGTCGCAAGAACAGGCCTGGAGCCCGCAAACTATGGGCTTCAGGGAGATTACGGTAAATTTTGAAAAAATTCCGCCGAATTCTCTGAATGCGTTAATCAAAACGTGATTTATGCAGTGAAGGCCGCATAAACAGCAGGGTTAAGAGGTGCTGGAGGGGGTGGTAAAACAGTTGTGCAAATTGCGACATTTACGTACATCTGTAGGGCTCCATTTTTACTGACTACGGGGTCAGGTTATAGCTGTCGTCCTTGTGTGCTGCGGCATAGCGCTCGGCTTCAACCACCAGCCAATCGCGAAAAGCACGCAGCGAGGCGGACTCGACCTTGCGTTCCGGGATCATCAGGTAATACGCCTTGATGCTCGACAACCCATGTCGGTTGGCCACAACCAGGCGCCCTTCTGCCAGTTCACGCTGGATAAGGAACGCTGGAATCAGCGCCACACCCATCTCGTGCATGGCGGCCTGTGCCAACATCGAGAATAGCTCATAGCGCGGGCCAGTCATGTCGCGCGCAACGTTCATCTCCAGGCTGTTGAACCATTGGCGCCAGGCGTAGGGGCGCGTGGTTTGCTGGAGCAGAGGCAGCTGAGCGATCTGGTCGCCATCCAGCTGCCCTGCTCCGCCCAGCAAGCCCGGACTGCAGACCGGTACCGGGTTCTCGCCCATCAGTCGATGGGAGTGCGTACCGGACCAATCGGCATCACCGAAATAGATGGCGGCATCGAAAGGGGTGTCGGCAAAGAGGAAAGGCCGGGTGCGGTTGGTCAGGTTGACCGTGACTTCCGGATGACGTTGCTGGAAGTCCTTGAGTCTGGGCAGCAGCCATTGGGTGCCGAAGGTCGGAACCACGGCGAGCTCAATAACGTTGGCGCCCTGCTGGCCCATCACCGACAAGGTATCGCGCTCCACCGCATCCAGTTGCGTGGCGACCCGGCGGCTATATGACAGGCCGGCCTCGGTGAGCTTCACCCCGCGGCGCGAACGGCGAAACAGTTCGACGTTGAGAAACTCTTCCAGACCGGCAATTTGCCGACATACGGCGCCCTGGGTAAGGGACAGCTCTTGTGAAGCCTTGGTAAAGCTCTCGTGGCGGGCTGCCGCCTCGAAGCAGACCAGGGCCGCAGTGCTGGGGATCTTTCGCCGCATGTACATCAACCTCACTAATAAGGCGCAGGGATGGCCTTTTTACTCGTCACGGAGTGAGAAATTATCACAAGACTATGCGTATTCCTCGTTTGTCTCGTCGGCTGATCAGGCCTAGGATCAATGCACAACAACTCTGGTCCCATTTTTCGAGGATTCGCTCATGGCCGGTAAAGCAAGCTTCAACTGGATCGACCCGCTGTTGCTCGACCAGCAGCTCACTGAAGAAGAGCGCATGGTGCGTGACAGCGCGTATCAGTTCGCCCAGGACAAGCTGGCCCCGCGCGTGCTGGAAGCGTTCCGTCATGAGCATACCGATCCTGCGATCTTCCGCGAGATGGGCGAAGTTGGCCTGCTCGGCGCGACCATCCCTGAGCAATACGGTGGCAGCGGCTTGAACTATGTGTGCTACGGCCTGATCGCCCGTGAAGTGGAGCGCATCGACTCGGGCTACCGCTCGATGATGAGTGTGCAGTCTTCCCTGGTCATGGTGCCGATCAACGAGTTCGGTACTGAAGCAACCAAGCAGAAGTATCTGCCCAAGCTTGCCAGCGGCGAATGGATCGGTTGCTTCGGCCTGACCGAGCCTGATCATGGTTCCGACCCAGGCTCGATGATCACCCGGGCGAAGAAAGTCGACGGTGGCTATCGCCTGACCGGCAACAAGATGTGGATCACCAACAGCCCGATCGCCGATGTCTTCGTGGTCTGGGCCAAGGACGATGCCGGCGACATCCGCGGTTTCGTGCTGGAGAAAGGCTGGCAGGGACTCAGTGCTCCGGCCATTCACGGCAAGGTCGGCCTGCGGGCGTCGATCACCGGTGAAATCGTCATGGACAACGTTTTTGTGCCGGAAGAGAACATTTTCCCGGATGTACGTGGTCTCAAAGGTCCGTTCACCTGCCTGAACTCGGCTCGCTATGGCATCTCCTGGGGTGCGCTTGGCGCCGCTGAGGCCTGCTGGCATACCGCTCGCCAGTACACCCTGGACCGCAAGCAGTTCGGCCGCCCACTGGCAGCCAATCAGCTGATCCAGAAGAAGCTGGCCGACATGCAGACCGAGATTACCCTGGCCCTGCAAGGCTGCCTGCGTCTGGGGCGGATGAAGGATGAAGGCACCGCGGCGGTGGAAATTACTTCGATCATGAAGCGCAACTCTTGCGGCAAGGCCCTGGATATTGCTCGCCTGGCGCGTGACATGCTCGGCGGCAACGGCATCTCCGACGAGTTCGGCGTGGCCCGTCACCTGGTCAACCTGGAAGTGGTCAATACCTATGAAGGTACCCATGACGTGCACGCGCTGATCCTCGGTCGCGCACAAACCGGCATCCAGGCCTTCTACTAATAAGGAGCCAGCCCATGGGCGCGCTATCTCATCTGCGGGTGCTGGATCTGTCGCGAGTGCTGGCTGGGCCGTGGTCCGGGCAGATCCTCGCTGACCTTGGGGCTGAAGTGATCAAGGTCGAGCGCCCGGGAACCGGCGATGACACGCGAGCCTGGGGGCCACCCTTCCTCAAGGACGCCTATGGCGAGAACACCAGTGAGGCGGCCTACTACCTGTCGGCCAACCGCAACAAGCGCTCGGTGACCATCGATTTCACTCAGCCTGAAGGCCAGCGCCTGGTGCGTGAGTTGGCGGCAAAGTCCGATGTGGTCATCGAGAACTTCAAGGTGGGCGGCCTGGCTGCCTACGGCCTGGACTATGAAAGCCTGAAGGCAATCAACCCGCGCCTTATCTATTGCTCGATCACCGGCTTCGGCCAGACCGGGCCATATGCCAAACGTGCGGGCTACGACTTCATGATCCAGGGCCTGGGTGGGCTGATGAGCCTGACCGGGCGTCCCGAGGGCGAGGAAGGTGCTGGACCGGTCAAAGTGGGTGTGGCTTTGACCGATATCCTTACCGGCCTGTATTCCACCGTGGCGATTCTGGCCGCCCTCGCCCATCGTGATCATGATGGCGGTGGTCAGCATATCGATATGGCACTGCTCGACGTCCAGGTGGCCTGCCTGGCCAACCAGGCGATGAACTACCTGACTACCGGTACGCCTCCCCGGCGTCTGGGTAATGCGCATCCCAATATCGTGCCTTACCAGGACTTCCCCACTGCCGACGGTGATTTCATTCTTACCGTGGGCAACGATGGGCAGTTCCGCAAGTTCGCCGAAGTCGCCGGGCAGCCGCAGTGGGCTGATGATCCGCGCTTTGCTACTAATAAGCAGCGGGTGGCCAACCGTGCCGAGCTGATTCCGCTGATCCGCCAGGCCACGGTGTTCAAGACTACCGCTGAATGGGTGGCGCTGCTGGAGAAGGCGGGTGTGCCTTGTGGGCCGATCAACGATCTGGCGCAGATGTTTGCCGATCCGCAGGTCAAGGCTCGCGGCCTGGCTATCGAGATCCCGCATCCGCTGGCTGGCAAGGTGCCGCAGGTAGCAAGCCCTATTCGTCTTTCCGAGACGCCGGTGGAGTACCGCAATGCGCCACCGCTGCTGGGTGAGCATACCGAGCAGGTCCTGGGTGAGGTGTTGGGGCTGGCTGCGGCGGAAATCGAACGGTTGCGTAGTGTCAGTGTGCTGTAAGAAGCCTTCTCTTCTATATAGGAGCGGCGCTTCAGGGGCTTATTGTCATAAGTTTGAAATAAGTCCTTGACGCCCCTGTAGATCTCTCTATAATTCGCCCCACTTCCGGCGCAGTCGGAACGGAAAACTCCTTGAGATTCAATGAGTTAGATGTTCCAGGTAATGCCGGAAGGGCTTCGAT
>JBOICD010000339.1:0-4377 GCA_050739855.1 Pseudomonas sp. | reverse complement strand
GTGCTACAGCGCCTACTTCGGCTACCCGCCTTCGCGGGAACAGCGGCTGGGCGAGTAGCCTCGGCGACTGCTGTTCAGGCTCAGGCCGCCCTCCACCACCAGCACCAACACCGCCAGCCAGATGGCGATGTAAGTAGGCCATTGCGCCGGGGCGATGCTTTCCCCCAGGAGGATCGCGGCCAGCACCAGCAGGATTGGCTCGACGTAGATCAGCAGGCCGAACAGGGTCAGGTTCAAACGTGGCCCCGACAGCGCTTGCAAGGCCAGCGCAGACGCGCTGATCGCCCCTAGCCCGGCGACCAGCCACGGCAAGCTTGAACCACTGCCTGCGACGCCCAGCACTACCCCGCCCTTGAGCACGAAAAACAGGCTGACCGGCAGGCTCAGGCTCATGTCGAACCACAATCCACCCATGTTGTTGCTGTCGCTGACCCGACGCAGCCAGAAGTACAGCGGGTACCCCAGCCCCACCGCCAGCACCGGCCAGGTGATGGCCTTGGCAATGGCGATCTGGTTGATGATGCCCAGCGCCGCCAGCGCACAAGCGAGCAGTTGCAGGCGACTGATGTTGTCGTTGAAGGCCAGACGGCCGACGATCACCATGCTCAGTGGCATGAGGAAATAGCCGAGCGACACATCAAGGCCATAGCCGTTGATCGGCGCCCACATGAACAACCACAACTGCACCCCGAGCAACGCCGCCGACAACAGGCGCACGGCCCAGAACCAGCGTTCTTGCAGCAGCCGTTGAAACAACCTGCGCACCTCGTGCCAGTGGCCGCTGGCGAGCACCATCAGGGTCAGGCAGGGCACGGTCAGGAGAATTCGCCAGCCGTAGATTTCGTCGCCGGCCAAGGGTTCAAGCAAATGGGTATAGGCGTACATCACGGCAAACAGCACCGACGCCAGCACATTGAGCAGCACGCCCACGGCGGCATTAGGGGTAGCGGGCGAGTGCATGGCTGTGTCCTTCACGTAGTGGTTCGGTCGGTGATAATTTATTGCGTAGCGCCCGATAAGTGCCCTCGTTTTTCACCCTGAAGATGAGAAAATTTTGCACATGAAACCTGCACTGGATGACTTCGACCTTGCCCTGCTCAACGTCCTGCAGCAGGACAACAGCCTGCCGCTGCGGGAACTGGCCGAGCGGGTGCACCTGTCGTCAGCCTCCGTGCAGCGGCGCATTCAGCGGCTGAAGACAGCCGGCTTTATCCAGGCCAACGCGGCAGTGGTCGATCCGGAAAAAGTCGGTCAGGTGATTACCTTGATGGTCGAGGTGCATGCCGACCGCACCCAGTCGGCAGACCTTGAACTGATGAAGCAGGCCTTCTCCGGGCCCGAGATCCAGCAGTGCTACTACGTCACCGGCGATGCCGACTTCATGCTGGTGCTGACGGTGGCGAGCATGAGCGAGTTTCAGGCGCTCGCTCAACGGCTGTTTCATGACAACCCGAACGTGAAGTGGTTTCGCACCATTGTCGTGCTGGAGCGGGTGAAATCGACCTTGCATGTGCCGATTGTGGGTAATCGCGGGGCAAGCCCGCTCCCACCGGACAGGTGATCAACTGTGGGAGCGGGCTTGCCCCGCGATGAAGTCAATCCTGCTCAAGCGCCTGACGCAACTCATCAGCTGTAGCGTACTCCCGCTGGCTGACCACCTGCCCTTTGTCCAGCTGCAACCACAACACCTTGTCTTCAGCACCGGCATAGCGCGTAGCCACACTGCCCTCACGGTCCAGCAGCACACGGTAGCTGTAGTCGCGCATGGCCGGGATGGCGAAGAGCTTGGAAATCAGCGCCGGCATGCCCTGGATGTCAGCGACGAACACGGTCTGGCGGGCTTCCAGGTAGCCGTTGGGACGGTCGGCCAAGGCCGCCTTGACCAGCTTGGCGCCGTCCATGTTGCGCGCCACCAGCAAGGTGCGGGTCTGATCGTTGAGGCTGTAGGCCTGGTCATGCTGGTCAAGCAGGGTCCAGGGCGCCAGGCGCTCGCCGACTTCGACCGCCTGGGCCAGCAGCGGGGACAGGCTCAACAGTAGTGCTATGGCGTATTTCACAAGTGACCTCAATGGCTGGTAAGAGAATGCAGCGTGCATGGTAGGCCGTTGCCGCCGAGCCAGTCCATGCATGAGAAAACCCTGAAACAAATAAAACAAAAGGATATAAAAATAACAAAACAATCTAACTAAACAGAATAAACAAATTGAAGCACTAATCCGGGCTGCTTATATTTTTGGACACCAACCGTCCTTGAGTCTCTGGAGTCCGCCCATGCCGCAACAGCCCCACTCTCCCCTGCGCCGCCTGCTCACTGGCGGCTTGATTGCCGCCTTCGCCGCACTGCTGCTACCCGGACAAAGCGCCGTGGCCGAGCCCACCAAAACCCTGCGCATCGGCTACCAGAAATTCAACAGCATCAACATTCTCAAAGGCAGCGGCGCCCTGGAAAAAGCCCTGGCGCCACAAGGCGTGAGCGTCAGCTGGTACGAGTTTGCCGCCGGCCCGCAACTGCTCGAAGCGTTGAGCACCGGCGCCATCGATCTGGGCCACGCTGCCGATGCACCATCGGTGTTCGCCCAGGCGGCGGGCAAGCCGGTGGTGTACCTGGCCGCCGAGCAGCCTTACCCACGCGGCATCGGCCTGGTGGTCCGTGAGCAGGACAAGATCGCCAACGTCCAGGCCCTCAAGGGTCAGCGCGTGGCCACCGGTCGCGGCTGGAACGCCCAGTACCTGTTGGCCGTGGCCCTGCAGGATGCCGGCCTGAGCTACAAGGACATCACCCCGGCCTACGTCAACAACGCCGCCGACGCGGTGGCGGCGCTGCAGTCGGGCAGTGTCCAGGCCGTGACCCTGTGGGACCCGTTCCTGGCCGCCGCAGAAAAACAACCGGGGCTGAAAAACCTGCGTGACGGCAGCGGACTGTCCAACAACCGCACCTTCTACCTGTCGTCCGCCGCCTTTGCCGACAACAACCGTGCCTTGCTCAAGACCTTCTTCAGCGAACTGGCCAAGGTCAGCGACTGGGCCAACCACAAACCCGATGAAGTGGCCGCCCTGCTCGCCCCGCAACTGGGCATCGGCGCCGATGTACTGCAGGTGGCCAGTGAACGGCGCAACTACAATGCCGTGCCGATCGACAGCAAAATCACCGCCGAACAACAGAAACTGGCCGATACTTTCCAGGGCCTGGGCCTGATTCCCAAGGCCCTGCGGGTGGCCGATGCGGTGTACCCGGTCTCGGTGCTGCCCTGAGCTGACTGGCCGGTAATGCCGACTCGCGGATAGGCCCGGTCGGCATTCAATAATCAAATACCGGGTATTTCAACATTTAATTTGTGGATAGCACGACCTTGTCTATATCGTGTCAATGCATCCCCACGCAGCGCCGGCCGGCGCTGCCAGGCACGGGGACACAACAACAAGTCGAGACTGTCCATGTCGAAATCTTCTTACTACGCCCCTCACGGTGGGCACCCGGCTCAAACCGAGCTGCTGACAGACCGTGCCATGTTTACCGAAGCCTATGCCGTGATCCCCAAGGGCGTGATGCGTGACATCGTCACCAGCCACCTGCCGTTCTGGGACAAGATGCGCATGTGGGTCATCGCCCGTCCGCTGACCGGTTTCTCGGAAACCTTCTCGCAATACATCGTGGAGCTGGCGCCAGAAGGCGGCAGCGAGCGCCCTGAGCTGGACAAGAACGCCGAAGCGGTGCTGTTCGTCGTCGAAGGCGAAGTCGACATCACCCTGCAAGGCAAGCCTTACACCCTGAAAGAAGGCGGCTACGCCTTCATTCCGCCGGCAGCCGACTGGAGCCTGCGCAACACCAGCGGCAAGAACGTCACCTTCCACTGGATCCGCAAGCACTACCAGGTGGTTGAAGGTCTGGCCCTGCCGGAAGCCTTCGTCACCAACGAGAAGGACATCGAGCCGATCCCGATGCCGGGTACCGACGGCGCCTGGGTTACCACGCGCTTCGTCGACATGGCCGACATGCGCCACGACATGCACGTCAACATCGTGACCTTCCAGCCGGGCGGCGTCATTCCGTTTGCTGAAACCCACGTCATGGAACACGGCCTGTACGTTCTGGAAGGTAAAGCGGTGTACCGCCTGAACCAGGACTGGGTCGAGGTCGAGGCCGGTGACTTCATGTGGCTGCGCGCCTTCTGCCCGCAAGCCTGCTACTCCGGCGGCCCAGGTCCGTTCCGCTACCTGCTGTACAAGGATGTGAACCGTCATATGAACCTGGTGCTGAACCCTCAGCGCTAAGCCCAGGCTCGATGCACAAAAAGCCCGCCGTTACTGGCGGGCTTTTTTTTCAGTGGTTGTCCCGGTGGGAGCGGGCTTGCCCCGCGATAACAGGCTGTCAGGCAC
>JBOICD010000338.1:0-4387 GCA_050739855.1 Pseudomonas sp. | reverse complement strand
CTCCCACACTGTGGGAGCGGGCTTGCCCCGCGATGCCTTTCAATCCTTAACCACTCGCGCAAACGCCGACGTGCTTCGAGAGACGAAACCATCAGCAACCCGGGTCACGAACACCGCGGCAATCTCGTGCCGGAGGGCAAAATCCCAGCCCTGTTGCGGCCCGAGGATCAGCAACAGGGTCGAGTAACCGTCAGCCATTAGCGTCGAACGAGCAAACACCGTCACCGCCGCCAGGTCGTGTTTCACTGGTCGCCCCAGACGCGCATCGAAGGTGTGCGAATAGCGCTGGCCATTCTCCTCGAAATAATTGCGATAGTCACCGGAGGTCGATACGCCAAAACCATCCACCGCCAGCACTTGCTGGGCAATCTGGCGATCATCGCGAGGCATTTCCACGGCCACTTTCCAGTGGCTGCCATCCGGTTTTCGCCCCAAAGCCTTGAGCTCACCCGTGGCCTCGACCAGTAAATCCGCGATACCCAAGGCTTGCAGCCGCTCAACCAGCAGGTCTACGGCATGCCCTGCTGCAATGCTGTTGAAGTCCACCTCCACCGGCGCATCCTTGCACAGCTGCTCACCCACTATGCGCAAATGCCCATGCCCGACACGCTCGCGCGCAGCGGCCAGCGCCTGTGAGTCAGGTACTTTTTCCATCCGCGACTGCGGCCCGAAGCCCCAGAGATCGAGCAGCGGTTCCACCGTCAGGTCAAACGCGCCGTCGCTCTGTTGCGACAGCTGCTCACCAACGCGCACCAGCTCCAGCACATCAGCAGGCATGGGCTGACAGCTGTTGGCAGGCAAGCGATTGAACGTCTCGGTCAGCGAATCGCTACGATAGGTGGAGAAGCGCTTGTCGACGCCCTCAAGGATAGCCTCCACCTCACGCTTGACCTGCTCCGGCGCCGGCCCCTGCGGCGTGCGCACATACTGCACGGTGTAACTGCTGCCCATGGTCGGCCCGCTGATACGCTCAAGCGTGTCGCCCTGTCCACAGCCCAACAGACTCACCAGTACACTCACCGGCAACGCGTTGCGCATCCGTCCTCCTGGAAATTCAGGCAAAAAAAACGGGAACCCTGAGGTTCCCGTCTTTCACAACCAAGCCAAGCTTAGCGTGGGAAAGCTGGCGGGTTTACACCGGCCATGTCTTCCATCACGCGCACGACCTGGCAGCTGTAACCGAATTCGTTGTCGTACCAGACGTACAGGACAACACGGTTATCGTTGCAGATGGTGGCTTCGGCATCGACCACACCGGCGTGGCGCGAACCGACGAAGTCGGTGGATACCACTTCCTGGGAGCTGACGTAATCGATCTGCTTGTGCAGATCCGAGTGCATGGCCATCTGGCGCAGGTACTCGTTGATTTCTTCGCGGCTGGTGGCCTTTTCCAGGTTCAGGTTCAGGATCGCCATCGACACGTTCGGCGTAGGAACACGAATCGCGTTACCGGTCAGCTTGCCCTTGAGCACTGGCAGTGCCTTGGCGGCTGCGGTGGCGGCACCGGTCTCGGTGATGACCATGTTCAGCGGCGCGGCGCGGCCACGACGGCTGCCCTTGTGGAAGTTGTCGATCAGGTTCTGGTCGTTGGTGAACGAGTGAACGGTTTCGACGTGGCCGTTGACGATGCCGTACTTGTCATTGACAGCCTTGAGCACCGGCACGATGGCGTTGGTGGTGCAGGAAGCTGCCGAGATGATCTTGTCGTCAGCAGTGATATCGCCATGGTTGATACCGTGGACGATGTTCTTCAGCGCGCCCTTGCCAGGTGCGGTGAGGATCACGCGGGCGGCACCCGGGCAGGCCAGGTGCTGGCCCAGGCCGTCGGCGTCACGCCATACACCGGTGTTATCGACGATCAGCGCGTTTTCGATGCCGTACTGGGTGTAGTCGACTTCGCTCGGGCTCTTGGCGTAGATAACCTGGATCAGGTTGCCGTTGGCAGTGATGGTGTTGTGCTCTTCGTCGATGGTGATGGTGCCATCGAACGGGCCGTGAACCGAGTCACGACGCAGCAGGCTGGCACGCTTGACCAGATCGTTCTCGGCGCCTTTGCGCACGACGATGGCGCGCAGACGCAGGCCGTCGCCACCACCGGTTTTTTCGATCAGGATGCGCGCCAGCAGGCGGCCGATACGACCGAAGCCGTACAGCACAACGTCGGTGCCTTTGCGCGCCGAGGCGTTCTGCTGACCAACCACGTCAGCCATTTCTTCACGCACGAACTGCTCGGCGCTGCGGCCGTTGCCTTCCTGCTTGAATTTATTGGCCAGCTTGCCCAGGTCGACCGAAGCGGCGCCCAGTTTCAGCTCGCTCATGGCTTTGAGCAGCGGGAATGTCTCGTGGACAGAGAGTTCGGTTTCGTCGGTTTGGCGATGACGAGCAAAGCGGTGCGCTTTGAGGATCGAGATCACCGAACGGTTGATCAGGCTGCGGCCATAGATCGAGCTCACCACATTGTTATTGCGGTAGAGCTGACCGATAAGCGGGATCATCGCTTCTGCAAGTGCTTCACGATCAATCCACTCACCAAGACACTGGTCGGGCTTCTGAGTCACGGGAACCTTCCACATGTAGGGACAGAAAAAAGGGGCTACATTATGACGCCCCGCAGCCCATCGAGCAATGAGCGCCTGTCGCCGCTCGGTCACTACATGTATTTTAGCCTGCGCAAACCTGACAGCACAGGCCTGTGACCGGTACAATTGGCGTCTTTGTCGCAACGCTTGGAGCTCGACCTCCCGTGCCTGTTCTGCGTCTACCGCACCTGCCGGCCACTGCCGGCAAACAAACCTGGGGCAACCTGCCGGGTGCCGCCCTGAGCCTGGCGATTGCCGAGGCTGCCAGCGCCGCCAAGCGCTTCACCCTGCTATTGACCGCCGACAGCCAGAGCGCTGACCGGCTTGAGCAGGAGCTGCGCTTTTTCGCGCCCGAGCTGCCGGTACTGCCTTTCCCCGATTGGGAAACCCTGCCCTACGACCTGTTCTCGCCGCACCAGGACATCATTTCCCAGCGGATCGCCAGCCTGTACCGGCTGCCGGAGCTTGATCACGGCATTCTCGTGGTGCCGATCACCACTGCCCTGCACCGCCTGGCGCCGACCAGCTTCCTGCTGGGCAGCAGCCTGGTGCTGGACATCGGCCAGAAGCTGGATGTCGAACAGATGCGCACGCGCCTTGAAGCCAGCGGCTATCGCTGTGTCGATACGGTGTATGAGCATGGCGAGTTCGCCGTGCGCGGCGCGCTGATCGACCTGTTCCCGATGGGCAGCAAGCTGCCGTACCGCATCGACCTGTTCGATGACGAAATCGAGACCTTGCGCACCTTCGACCCGGAGACCCAGCGCTCGATCGACAAGGTCGAGTCGGTAAGGCTGTTGCCCGCCCGCGAGTTTCCGCTGCAAAAAGAGGCGGTGACCCGCTTCAAGGCACGCTTTCGCGAGCGTTTCGACGTCGATTTTCGCCGCTGCCCGATCTTCCAGGACCTGTCCAGCGGCATTACCCCGGCCGGTATCGAGTACTACCTGCCGTTGTTCTTCGAAGACACCTCGACCCTGTTCGACTACCTGCCGCAGGACACCCAGGTGTTTTCCCTGCCAGGCGCCGAACAGGCCGCCGAGCACTTCTGGAGCGATGTGCGCAACCGCTACGAGGAGCGCCGCATCGATCCGTCGCGCCCCCTGCTGCCACCGGCCGAACTGTTCATGCCGGTGGAAGACTGCTTTGCCCGCCTCAAGAGCTGGCCACGCGTGGTCGTCAGCCAGGATGACGTCGACAGCGGCGTCGGCCGCGAGC
This sequence comes from Pseudomonas sp., assembly GCA_050739855.1. Lineage (GTDB taxonomy): Bacteria > Pseudomonadota > Gammaproteobacteria > Pseudomonadales > Pseudomonadaceae > Aquipseudomonas. The sequence continues at coordinate 593 of JBOICD010000338.1, read as the reverse complement.
GCTTCCCGGCCCGGACCTTGCCGAACCTGGCCATCGAAGCCAAGGCCAACCAGCCACTGGCAGCGCTGTCGGGCTTTCTCGAGCAGTTTTCTGGCCGCGTGCTGTTCACCGCCGAGTCGGCGGGCCGTCGCGAGGTGCTGCTGGAGCTGCTCGAACGCCTGAAGCTGCGCCCGCAAACCGTCGAGAGCTGGAACGCCTTCGTCGCGGGCAAGGAGCGCCTGGCGATTACCATCGCGCCGCTGGACGAAGGCCTGCTGCTGGACGACCCGGCCATCGCCCTGATCGCCGAGAGCCCGTTGTTCGGTCAGCGGGTGATGCAGCGCCGACGCCGCGACAAACGCAGCGACGCCAACAACGACGCGGTGATCAAGAACCTTACCGAGCTGCGCGAAGGCGCGCCGGTGGTGCATATCGATCACGGCGTGGGCCGCTACCTGGGCCTGGCGACCCTGGAAATCGACAACCAAGCCGCCGAATTCCTCACCCTCGAATACGCCGAGGGCGCCAAGCTCTACGTACCGGTGGCCAACCTGCACCTGATCGCCCGCTACACCGGCAGCGACGACGCCCTGGCGCCGCTGCACCGGCTGGGT
>JBOICD010000337.1:0-4418 GCA_050739855.1 Pseudomonas sp. | reverse complement strand
TGCCCAGCGACGGGCCGAAGACCCTCAACGGCCTGGTTACCGAAGCGCTGGAAAGCATCCCGGCCAGTGCGGTATGCCTGAAGATCGGCCGTTATCGCCTGGAAATCCTCGAAACAGAGGACAATTGCGCCAGCCGCATACTGGTCTGGACCGTGACTCGATAGTTATACTCGGGTCACGCTTACCCAGCCTGGCCGTCTCGCTTGCTAACCTGGGCGGCATCGTCGGGGCTTCGGCGGCACCGTTCTTCGCCCAGAAGCTGGTGGCGATGGAGGGCTTGAGCTGGGTTGGCGGATATGTGTCGGCGGCGGCTGTGTTGAGCCTGATTGCCGTGTTGTGCCTGAAAGAGACCCGGCATTCGGAGCTGTAGAAGCATCGCGGGGCAAGCCCGCTCCCACAGGCCTCAAAAACCTGTGGGAGCGGGCTTGCCCCGCGAATAGCTTTACAACTCTACTTTCACTGCCTGAGAAGCACGGGTCGCCTTGGCCCGCGCAGCCTCGATCGACTCATCACGCGCCAGGCACACGCCCATACGGCGCTGACCGTTGACTTCAGGCTTGCCGAACAGGCGAATGGCGGTATCCGGTTCGCTCAACGCTGCGCCCAGATTGGCGAACGCCGTCTGCTGCGACTGCCCCTCAACCAGAATGACTGCCGAGGCCGATGGGCCAAACTGACGAATCAAAGGAATCGGTAAACCCAGGATTGCCCGCGCATGCAGGGCGAACTGCGAAAGGTCCTGAGAAATCAGGGTCACCAGGCCGGTATCGTGCGGACGTGGCGAAACTTCGCTGAACCACACCTGATCGCCTTTGATGAACAGCTCGACACCGAACAGACCACGGCCGCCCAGCGCCTCAGTGACCGCCTTGGCCACCCGCTCGGACTCGGCCAGAGCCACCGGACTCATCGCCTGCGGCTGCCAGGACTCCTGGTAATCGCCCTTCTCCTGACGGTGACCAACCGGCGCACAGAACGTGGTGCCGCCGATGTGACGAACGGTCAGCAGGGTAATTTCGTAGTCGAAGTCGATGAAGCCTTCAATGATCACCCGGCCCTTGCCGGCACGCCCACCCTCCTGGGCATAGTCCCAGGCTTTCTGCACATCATCAGCGCTGCGCAGCAGGCTCTGGCCCTTGCCCGAGGAACTCATCACCGGCTTGACCACACACGGGAAACCCAGGTCCTCGACCGCGTTGCGGTAGTCTTCGAAGGTATCGGCAAAGTGGTAAGGCGAGGTTGGCAGGTCCAGCTCTTCGGCAGCCAGACGGCGAATGCCTTCGCGGTTCATGGTCAGCTGCGTGGCACGCGCGGTCGGGACCACGTTGAAGCCTTCATTTTCCAGCTCGACCAGGGTCGCGGTGGCAATGGCTTCGATTTCCGGCACGATGTAGTGCGGCTTCTCGGCCTCGATCACCGCCCGCAGTGCTGCGCCATCGAGCATGTTGATGACATGACTGCGATGGGCCACTTGCATGGCCGGAGCATTGGCGTAACGGTCCACGGCAATCACTTCAACGCCCAGGCGTTGCAGCTCGATCACCACTTCCTTGCCCAGCTCGCCGCAGCCACAGAGCAGTACGCGGGTCGCTGTTGGCGACAATGGGGTTCCGATACGGGTCATTTCAGGTCCTCAGAGGGAAGGATTCCAGGGCTGCCCGATGATCAGGCCAACCCGGTGAAAAGGAGCGCCATTTTACATCAACCGGGGCGCAGGGCCTCAGCCGGTGATGGCAGGCTTGCGCAGACGCCAGGCCATGATCAGCCACACCGCGGTGACCCCGGCGAATTTCGAGGCCAGGGCGGTGCCGGCCACAGCCGGGGTCAAGGCACCGATCATGCCGAAGAAAATGAAGGTGTCGATCGGGATGCTCAGCGCCGAGCTCAGCCACAGGCGGTCGTGCAGCGGCCGTTTGGTGATGCTGAAGACCAGCCAGTCGATCAGTTCGGAGACCGCGAAGGCGCTGGCACTGGCCAGGGCAATGGCAGGCTCGGAGGTGACATAGGACAGCACCAGCGCGACCAGCATGGCGACCAGCGCACCGTGACCGTAGCGGGTCTGCACCATGTCACGGAGGATAAACACCAGCCCGCCCCAGGCGGACCAGATGACGTCCAGGTGCGGGGCACTGGAGAAGGCGTAGTTGATCAGCACGACACTGCTGATGTAGGCAATCAGAAAAGGCATGGAATAGACCGCTGGGCAAGCCCTACAGGGTACTTGAGCGGCCGCTTGCGGCCAAGTGCCGAATCAGCAACTGCCGACGCTGAAGATCAGCCCGGCCGCCATTGCCCGCTCGTGGCACAACTTCAGCACCTGGCGGCGCTCACTGTTGTCCATCCGTCCCCAACGGGTTATTTCTGCTGCGCTGCGCTGACAGCCAGTGCAGATATCGGCCTCATCCAGGGCGCATATCTGCACACAGGGTGAGGCGACCGGATGTTCACTGCTACTCATCAATCCTCCTGCGCGGCCAGATCGCGGGCATAGCGCTCGGCGTTATGCACGTAATGCGCGGCGCTGGCTTCAAGCATTTTCTTCTGCGCCTCGGTCAGTTCGCGCACGACCTTGCCTGGCGAGCCCATCACCAGCGAGCCGTCGGGAATTTCCTTGCCCTCGGGAATCAGCGCATTGGCGCCAATGATGCAGTATTTGCCGATACGCGCCCCGTTGAGGATCACCGCGTTGATACCGACCAGGCTGTAATCACCCACGCTGCAGCCATGCAGCATGGCGTTGTGACCGATGGTCACCCCTGCGCCCAGGGTCAGCGGCGAACCCATGTCGGTGTGCATCACCGTACCGTCCTGAACATTGCTGTTCTCGCCGATGTCGATCAGTTCGTTGTCGCCGCGCAACACTGCGCCGAACCAGACACTGGCCCCCGCCTGCAGGCGCACCTTGCCGATCAGCGTGGCAGTGGGCGCCGCCCAGCTGCGTGGATGGGTTTCGACCCGCAGGTCGCCCAGACGGTATTTCATGCGTGGTTCCTCACGGTGCGGCAGTGGTGGCGGGTGAGCCCGCTCAAATTGGAATGAAGCGCTCAGGCGGTTGGTGCAGATTGATGTCGGCATCGTAAAGCAAGTTGACCAGTTCGACGATCATGATCGCCGACAACCCCCAGATCTTGTACTCACCAAAGCGGTAGCTGGGCACGTACCAACTGCGCCCCTGGTAATCGATACGGTGGGTGTGGTCGCGCGGGTCCTGACGAAAGAACTCCAGCGGCACGGTGAACACTGCGGCGATTTCCGCATCATTGGCCTGGTACTCGACATAATCGGGGATCAGGCCGACGAAAGGCGTGACCTTCAGCCCATGCAACGAGATCAGCGGGCTCAAGGGGCCGATGATTTCCACCAGGCCTGGCGGCAGACCGATTTCTTCTTCGGCCTCGCGCAGGGCGGTAAACACCAGATCAGGGTCTTCCGGGTCGCGGCGCCCGCCGGGGAAAGCCACTTCGCCACCGTGGGTCGACAAGCCCTTGGCGCGCAAGGTCAAGACCAGTTCAGGCTCTTCGCTACGGGTAATCGGCAATAACACTGCGGCCTCGGGAAAACGACGATCGGTTTCCAGGGTGCCCGGCGTATGACTGCTCACGCGGCGAAGTAGCTCGTCCAGCATTGCTCTCTCTCGATTCCAAAGCATGACCTGCATGATGCACCAAAGCCGCGAACCGCCCAAGCCCCGAGGTGAACCGGCTTGCAGCCGCGGTGAAAGTCGCGCCAAGATAAGCACAACCTATAGGAATAAAAGCATGAAATTCTGCAGTGCGTGCGGCAATCCGGTGATTCAGCGTATTCCCGAGGGCGATACCCGCCTGCGCTATGTCTGCGATCACTGCCAGACCATCCATTACCAGAACCCCAATATCGTCGCCGGCGTGCTACCGATCTGGGGCAGCCAGGTGCTGCTGTGCCGCCGGGCCATCGAACCACGCCGCGGCTACTGGACCCTGCCCGCCGGTTTCATGGAAAACGGCGAAACCCTGGAACAGGCCGCCCGCCGCGAAACCGTCGAGGAAGCCTGTGCCCGCGTCGGGCAGATGAGCCTGTATCAGCTGTTCGACCTGCCGCATATCAACCAGGTGCATGTGTTCTTTCGCGCCGAACTTGCCGACCTGGACTTTGCCGTCGGCGTCGAAAGCCTGGAAGTGCGACTTTTCGATGAAAGTGAAATCCCGTGGGACGAGCTGGCTTTCCGCACCGTCAGTCGTACCCTAGAATGCTATTATCGTGACCGCATCGAGCAGTCCTACCCGATTGGCAACGAATGCCTGTCGCCAATGCTCGCCTCGTCACTCAACACCTAGTTTTCAGGGATATCGTTTCATGCGCTGGTTGTTTGCCCTTTTCTGCCTCAGTGTGACGTCGGTGTCCCAGGCAGCGTTTACCGAAACGATCGTGACCAAGCCTGT
>JBOICD010000336.1:0-4424 GCA_050739855.1 Pseudomonas sp. | reverse complement strand
GGTTGATTCCTCGAGTGGCGAGGAACCTTATTATTGTATGCGTAAGATGATTCTACAGTGCGTAATCCAATTTGTCGCACTTTAAGTTCAGACACGATTCCGACGTACGGCTATCCTCTGCACAGTTGTGTATTTTTCAGGTTAGTCCCTATGCCCTTTTCGGTAAAACACCGTCCTTTACGCCTTTGGCGCACACTCCTGCCCTGGCTGGTCGGTGCCTTGCCCATGGTTTGCGGACTGCTGATCATGTACTGGCAAGCCGGCCGGGAGCTGCAGAACCGCAGCGAGGCCAGTGCGCAACGGGTAGGTAGCCAGATTGAACGTATCCTCGACAGCGCCTCCCGCGCCGCCAGTGAACTGCTGCCGCTGGCGGGTCAGTCTTGCGTTGAAGAAAAACTGGCCCTGCGTGATCAAGTCACCCGGCGCGCCTTTGTTCGCTCCACCAACCTCGAATACCGCGGCAAACTGTATTGCAACTCACTGTTCGGGCCTTACAGCGAGCCGGTCAACGTCGATGACTACGTTCAAGGCAAACTGTGGCTGATGGATGGCAATTCGGTAACCCCCGGGCATCCATTGCTGGTGTACCGGGTGTCTGAAGGCGAACGGGGCGCTATCACCACAGTCGATGGCGATCATCTGATCGGTGCCCTCTACCTGCTCGGCACCGACAATCAGTTGATCCTGCAAGTCGGGCAAAACTGGATAGACCGCAGAGGTCAGGTCCAGAAAGGCCTTGCCCCAACATCTGAGGTGGCCGCCAGCGAGTATGTTTCGACGCGCTATCCCTTCTCTGTTCACAGCGGTTACACCCAGGGGAAGGTTGGAGAACAAATGCGCAGCGAGTATCCGGCCCTGTTCGGTCTGCTGGTGATGCTCGGCGCCATGGCGGCCGTTACCTGCTACTGGCAACTGCGCCGGGCCAGTTCGCCACGGGTGGAACTGCAGCGGGCCATCGAAGCCAACGAATTCATCCCCTACTTCCAGCCTGTGGTACGCCATGGCGACTACCGTTGGGCCGGTGTCGAGGTGCTGATGCGCTGGCAGCATCCACGCGAAGGCCTGGTCCGTCCTGACCTGTTCATCCCCTATGCAGAACACAGCGGCCAGATCGTGCCCATGACCCGCCAGCTGATGGCCCGTACCGCCGAGGTATTGGCCCCGCATGCCGAGTGCATGGAGGATGGCTTTCACATCGGTATCAACATTACCGCCGATCATTGCCAGGATCTGGCCCTGCTCGATGACTGCCATGCGTTCCTCGCAGCCTTTCCCAAGGGGCGGGTGCGCCTGACCCTGGAATTGACCGAGCGCAAACTCATTTCCCCGAGCGAGGTCACCCACGCGTTGTTTGCCGGGCTCCACGACCTGGGGGTGATGATTGCCCTGGACGACTTCGGTACAGGACAATCGAGCCTGGCTTACTTACGTCAGTTTCAGGTCGACTACCTGAAGATCGACCAGAGCTTCGTGGCGATGATTGGCGGTGATGCGCTGTCGTTGCATATTCTCGACAGTATCATCGAGCTATCGAGCAAGCTGGGCTTGGGTATCGTTGCCGAAGGGGTGGAAACCGAGGCACAACGTGACTACCTGGCCCGGCACAACGTCGATTTCCAGCAAGGCTACCTGTTTGCCCGGCCAATGTCGGCCGACGCATTCATTCAGGCCCTGGAAGCACAAGACCTGGCGTCAGCCACTGACAACCAGATCCTGATCCAGGGTGGCTGAGCGCCCTTCTTTTTCCTGCTACAGAGGCCCTCGTGTCCAAAGGCATCGTTTCATCGGTCATGGCATCGTGCTTGTTCGCCGTGATGTATTTCTACACCTCGCTGTTAACACCGCTGGACGGTGAGGAAGTCTTTGGCTGGCGTACCCTGCTGACCCTGCCCTGCCTGACCCTGTTCATGCTGCTGAGCAAGGACTGGCCGCTGATTACCGGCCTGCTCAAACGGATCCGGCAAACGCCGATACTGCTGCTGGGCCTGATCGGCACCTCATCGCTGATGGGCGTACAGCTCTGGCTGTTCCTCTGGGCGCCGTTGCACGGGCGCAGCCTGGAGGTGTCGCTGGGGTATTTTCTGTTGCCGCTGACCATGGTCCTGACCGGGCGCGTGGTCTACGGCGAACGCCTGTCACGCCTGCAGAAGCTGGCGGTGGCCTGTGCCGCAACCGGCGTTGCGCACGAGCTGTACCAGCACGGCAGTTTCGCCTGGGAAACCCTGCTGGTCGCCATCGGCTATCCGCTGTACTTCATCCTGCGGCGCAAATGCCGCACCGACCACCTCGGTGGCCTGTGGGCCGACATGTGCCTGTTGCTGCCAACGGCGCTGTACTTTGTCATCCAGGGCCCGTTGAGCGCCCAGGACCTGGTCGAACACCCGGCCCTGTACGGCCTGATTCCGTTGCTGGGGGTGATCAGCGCCCTGGCGCTGATCTGCTACGTACTGGCAAGCCGACTGCTGGCCTTCAGCCTGTTCGGCCTGCTCAGTTACGTCGAGCCGGTGCTGCTGGTGGCCGTGGCCCTGCTACTGGGCGAGACCATCGGTCCCGACCAGTGGCTGACCTACCTGCCGATCTGGCTGGCAGTGCTGGTGCTGATCCTTGAAGGCATCAAGCACCTGCTGCGCCATCAGCGGCGCTCGGCCTGAGGCGTACCTCGCGGACCCGACGTTCCTCCACCGCGACCACGGTCATCTGCCAGCCATTCCATTGCAGGCAGTCGCCGACCATGGGCAAACGATCAAGCAGGCTCATTACCAGACCGGCGAGGGTCTGGTAATCCTCGGTCGGTCTGGCGGCAAAGCCGGTGCGCGCCTGGATCTGGCTCAGGTTCAAGGCACCGCTGACGACAAAGCCCTGCTCGTCCTCGACGATCCCCGGCCCCTCGACCTCGCTGGCATCGGGCAATTCACCGGCAATGGACTCGAGAATGTCGGTCATGGTCAGGATGCCGGTGAAATCACCGAACTCGTTGACCACAAAGGCGATGTGGGTCGACTGGTTGCGCATCTGTTCCAGGGCGTTGAGGATGCTGAAGCTCTCCAGCAGGTTCAGCGGCACGCGGACCAGGCTTTCCAGGTCCGGCTCGTTACCGGCCAGCAGTTCCTTGAGCAACTCCTTCTTGTGCACGAAGCCCAGTGGTTCTTCGATACGACCGTTGCGGATCAGTGGCAAGCGCGAGTAGGACGAATGCATCAACGCCGTACGAATGGCTTGCGGGGTTTGCGCCAGGTCGATGGCATCGACCTGCGCCCGCACGCTCATCAGCGTCTTGATCGGACGCTCGGCAAGGTTCAGCACACCGCTGATCATCACCCGCTCGCGCCGATCGAACAGCACATGCTCCTCGCCGCCCTCGACCAGGTCGGCAATTTCCTCACCGACCTCATCCGCCTCGATACGCCGCCCGCCCAACAGGCGTAGCACCGCATGGGCCGTGCGTTCACGCAACGGCCGGTGTTGCTGCAGGCTGCGCTTGCGCCGGGCGCGGGCCACCTGGTTGAACAGTTCGACCACAATGGCGAAACCGATAGCCGTGTACAGATAGCCCTTGGGAATATGGAAGCCCAGGCCTTCAGCGGTCAGGACGAAGCCGATCATCATCAAGAAGCCCAGGCACAGCATGATCACCGTCGGGTGGCTGTTGACGAAACGTGTCAACGGCTTGCTGGCGACGATCATGATACCGATCGAGAAAATCACCGCGATCATCATCACCGACAACTGCTCGACCATGCCCACGGCAGTGATCACCGCGTCCAGCGAGAACACCGCATCGAGCACCACAATCTGCGCCACGATAGGCAAGAACGCCGCATGACGCCCGTTGCCATTGCTCTGGGCGACATGGCCCTCAAGACGTTCGTGCAGCTCCATGGTGGCCTTGAACAGCAGGAACACACCACCGAAGAGCATGATCAGATCTCGGCCGGAGAAGCTCTTGCCAAGCACCTCGATCAACGGAGCGGTCAGGGTCACCATCCAGGAAATACTGGCCAGCAAGCCCAGGCGCATGATCAACGCCAGGGACAAACCGATCACCCGCGCACGGTCGCGCTGATGCGGTGGCAGCTTGTCAGCAAGAATGGCGATGAACACCAGGTTGTCGATACCCAGCACTAGTTCCAGAACAATCAGCGTGGCAAGGCCCAGCCAGGCCGTGGGGTCGGCTAGCCATTCCATGGGCGGGTACTCATCTGGGCGAACAGCGGGGAAACGTCACAGGGACGGGAGAATGGCCAGGACGGCCAGGTACTGGGGGGCTCCGAGAACGAAGTCATATCAACCTAATATCAATTGGGGATGAGATCCTACAATTGCAGCAGGGATTTCTTACAGCGCAAAACTATTTCAAATTCTGTACCAGAACGGTGGGAGCGGGCTTGCCCCGCGATTGCGTTGTGTCAGTCACACCGCAATCG
>JBOICD010000335.1:0-4431 GCA_050739855.1 Pseudomonas sp. | reverse complement strand
GTCCAATCCGCTGGCCGAGCTGGTGGATATCGCCGCACTGGCCGGGATTGCTCACGCCAAGGGCGCGCAGCTGGTGGTCGACAACTGTTTCAGTACCCCGGCCTTGCAGCAGCCGCTGAAGCTGGGTGCTGACATCGTCGTGCATTCGGCGACCAAGTTCATCGACGGCCAGGGCCGTTGCATGGGCGGTGTGGTTGCCGGGCGCAGCGAGCAGATGAAGGAAGTGGTGGGCTTTCTGCGCACCGCAGGGCCGTCCCTGAGCCCGTTCAACGCCTGGATCTTCCTCAAGGGCCTGGAAACCCTCAACCTGCGTATGCGTGCCCATTGTGCCAACGCGCAAGCCCTGGCCGAGTGGCTGGAACAGCAGGACGGCATTGAAAAGGTCCACTACGCCGGTCTGCAGAGCCATCCGCAGCACGAGCTGGCCAGGCAGCAGATGAGCGGCTTCGGTGCCGTGGTGAGTTTTGAAGTCAAGGGTGGCAAAGAGGGCGCCTGGCGCTTCATCGATGCCACGCGGCTGATCTCGATCACCGCCAACCTGGGCGACAGCAAGACCACCATCACCCATCCGGGTACCACCTCCCACGGCCGTCTGTCACCGCAGGAGCGTGAAGCGGCAGGCATTCGCGACAGCCTGATCCGGGTGGCGGTGGGCCTGGAAGACGTGGTTGACCTCAAGGCCGACCTGGCCCGCGGTTTGGCAGCGCTGTGATCGACTGGTCCGTGGGTGACAGCAGCCATAATGGCCGTGTCGCTCTGGTGACCGGTGCGGCACGGGGAATCGGCCTGGGCATTGCCGCCTGGCTGATTGCCGAGGGCTGGCAGGTGGTGCTCACCGATCTTGATCGGGTGCGCGGCGCCAAGGCGGCCAAGGTGTTGGGAGACAACGCCTGGTTCATCGGCATGGACGTTGCCGATGAAACCCAGGTGAAGACCGGCGTGGCCGAGGTGCTTGGCCAGTTCGGACGTCTCGACGCCCTGGTGTGCAACGCCGCCATCGCCGATCCGCATAACACCACCCTGGAAACCCTCAGCCTGGCTCACTGGAATCGCGTGCTGGCGGTCAACCTCGGCGGGCCGATGCTGCTGGCCAAGCACTGTGCGCCTTATCTGCGCGCTCACGGCGGGGCCATCGTCAACCTGGCGTCGACCCGCGCCGCTCAATCCGAACCCGATACAGAGGCCTATGCGGCAAGCAAGGGCGGCCTGCTGGCGCTCACCCATGCGCTGGCCGTGAGCCTGGGGCCGGAGATCCGCGTCAATGCCGTGAGTCCTGGCTGGATCGACGCACGGGACCCGTCCCAGCGTCGTGCCGAACCTTTGAGCGAAACCGATCATGCCCAGCATCCAGCGGGCAGGGTAGGGACGGTGGAAGACGTGGCAGCCATGGTTGCCTGGCTGCTGTCGCGCAATGCCGGCTTCGTCACTGGCCAGGAGTTCGTGGTCGACGGTGGCATGACCAAGAAGATGATCTACACGTAACACTGCTTTTTTGCCCTTTTTGAAAAAAACTTCAACGGGGGTATTGACTTAGGTTCGATACCTGCGTAAATTTCGCCACCTCAGCGAAGCACACGGGTGATTAGCTCAGCCGGGAGAGCATCTGCCTTACAAGCAGAGGGTCGGCGGTTCGATCCCGTCATCACCCACCACTTCCTGAGATGTTCCTGACCCGACACTTTCGCAAGAAGGTGTTACCAGAGAGGAACCGGACGCAAGTCCATATGCGCAGCGGTAGTTCAGTCGGTTAGAATACCGGCCTGTCACGCCGGGGGTCGCGGGTTCGAGTCCCGTCCGCTGCGCCACTTTTCTCCAGATCGGTTTAACTGCCGGTTTGAGGTCGGAAGGCACCGAAGCCTTCAGGCCAGATCCCAGTTTCAAACAGGCGAAAGCTTGTGTGATACGCAGCGGTAGTTCAGTCGGTTAGAATACCGGCCTGTCACGCCGGGGGTCGCGGGTTCGAGTCCCGTCCGCTGCGCCATATTCGCTTTGAGGCCCTTGAACTCCTCGAAGCTACAAAGAGAGCGACCTAAGGTTCGCTTTTTTTGTGCCTGAGATCAGCGGCAATTGCGCAATCCAGGTCTGCACGACACGCAGCGGTAGTTCAGTCGGTTAGAATACCGGCCTGTCACGCCGGGGGTCGCGGGTTCGAGTCCCGTCCGCTGCGCCATATTAGAAAACCCTTAGGTTGAAAGACCTAAGGGTTTTTTATTGCCTGCGATATTTCGATTTTTGTTTCACTTTTTGTTCATCTGGGATCTTTAATCTGTTTGCTAGGGTCTTTGTAAGAAGCTGTTCAAGGTCGTCGCAAGCGCAGGTTAAACAAGTCTGTTTTCAACACGGCTTGGCCAGGCGCAGCAGCGATTGAATGGTTTCTTAGACCCATATCTTCAGATCGAGAGGTAACCAATGGACGACTATCAAGAAGAGCTCCTCGAATACCGCGCTGACGAGCAAGAAGAGCCCGCTGAGCCTGTGGAGGACGCTACAGAGCTGTGACGCAGCCTGCTAGCCAGTTTGTCGTTGCGCGCGGCGGAACTCGCCGGGGGTCTGCCCACTCCAGCGTTTGAATGCGCGCTGAAAGGCCTCTGCCGAGGCGAAACCCAGCAGATAGGCAATCTCGCCAAAGGCCAGTTCGGTGTCGCGGATATAGGCCATTGCCAGGTCGCGGCGGGTTTCGTTGAGAATCGCGCGGTACTGGGTGCCTTCCTCCGCCAACTTGCGCCGCAGCGTCCAGATGGGGAGCTGGAGGCGGGCTGCAACCTCTTCCAGATCAGGCTCGCGCCCATTCAGTAGAGGGCCGAGCAGTTGGCTGATGCGTTCGCGCAGGCTGCGGGTGCGGGTCAGTTGCTCCAGTTCGCGTTCGCAAATTTCCAGTAGATGGCGCCAGGTGCTCGGGCAGTGCTCGGGGTTGCGCAATGCCAGGTTGGCCTGATTCAGCCGCAGCTGATTAACGCTACTGCCAAACTCCAGGGGGCAGTCGAACACTTCTGCATAGCGTTCGACGTAGCTGGGGGCGGGGAATTCGATTTCGACTTTTTCGAGGGTCAGCTTATGTCCAGCCAGACTGTCTAGTTGGCAGGCCCAACTGGCCAGTACTGAGTCCACGACAAAGCGGTTGTAGGCGTTGTACGGGTTGATCGAATAAAAGCGTAGCCAGGCGCCTTGTGCGTCCTCATGCAGGCTCGACTGGCCGCGATAGTTATAGGCGTATAGGGGCTCAAAACGGGTCAGTGCACGGGCGGCCTCCCGCACGGTCGGGGCTTGGGCGGCGGTTACGCCAGCCAATCCAACTTGGCTGAGGCGGTTCAGTTGCCCCATCAACAAACCCAGGCTGGGTTCGCCGGTCAGTTGGATCGCGGCATGCCCCAGGCGCATATAGCGTGGGATCGACAGCCTGGCGCGTGGCTCGGCCAAGCGTGCGGCATCCAGTCCATATTGGTTGAGCAGCGGTGCCGGGTCCTGCTCAAGCGCGCGTACGGACTCGGCCAGGCTGTGAACGAAACCGACCGAGAGGTCGCCAAGTCGAACTCGCGAGGGTTTCATCGGCTTACAGCCAGAGGTTGATCAAGCGGGCGCCGTGGCCTTCGCTAGCCAGGCTGTAGTGGCTGGGCGTGGCGAGCGAACTTTGACCATCGCTGCCCATATCCCACAATTGGCCGCGCATAAACACCGTGACACCGGCCTGAGCGCCGCTGCTGGAGAGGCGAGCGGCCATGGCCAGGCGCTGCCAGGCTTCGCCTTCGCTCAGCTCGCCGGGTTTCAGTGTGACGTCGGCGGGTGTCACGGCGCCGTTGTAGCCACCCCAAGGTTTTGACCAATGACCATTGCCGGTGAGAAACGCCGGCACGGCCAGCAGCTCAACGCCGCTGCGGGCTAGTTCGAGGTAAGCGGCCGGGTACCAGCTGTCGGCGCAGATCAGCACGCCCAGGCGCCCGGCTGGCGTGTTCACCACCTGCAGCGCAGCAAGCGGGGCGGCGGCGGTGAAGCCCTGTTCGTCTCGAATAGGAAAGGTTTTACGCTGTGGCTGGCCGAGCGGTGCGCCGTCGCTACCGAACACCAGGCTGATGTTGTACAGCGGGCCAGTGCCTACCATTAGCGCTCCATTTTCCACGCGGGGCTCCGGCAGCACAATCGAGCCCGCTACCAGGGTTATGCCGAACTCCTTGGCCAGGCCGCCAAACAAGTCCTGGTAGTCACGGGCCATGGCGTTGCCCTTCATGCGAAATAGCGCATCAGCCAAACGATCCTCGCCTTGAGCGGAAATCAGGGCGCGGGCGAGTTTTAGCGGATTGCTGGCAGCCAGCCAGGCCATGGCTTCTTTCACCGTGCGGGCCTGATAAACCTCGGGCTTCTCTCCACTCGCTACCAGCCAGGTGCCAATGTGTTCCGGCAGTACGGCAATGGTCTTGTGGTTGAGCAGGCCTTCGC
>JBOICD010000334.1:0-4436 GCA_050739855.1 Pseudomonas sp. | reverse complement strand
GTTCAGCGTAATAACCGAAGGTGGCGATGACATCGTCAACATCCATTTGCGCTTCGGCGAGCGGCTTGCCGTTGTTGCTGGCCTGCAGGAAGACCAGGCGCTCGCGACGCGCCTCGACCCCCTCGGCAATCGTCCGCAGTACTGTCGCACGCTCGGCACCGGTGCTGCTCGACCAGCCCGCGAATGCAGCCCGCGCCGCCTGGGTGGCGCGCTCTACCGCCGCACCGTCGCCACCGGCCACTTCCGCCAGTTGCTGCTCGTTGCTCGGGTTGATCACCGTCAGCGCTTGCGGACCGTGCTGCCAGACACCTGCAATGTAGACACCAGGAAGTTTCATCATGCTGGCACCGTCTGCATCCAGCGATTCTGATCGATTTCGATCAGGCTCGGCCCCTTGCGGTCACACGCCTGGCGCAGCGCCTCACGCAATTGCTCGACATCACCTACAGCCTGGGCGGCACAACCCAGGGCCTTGGCCACGCCGATGAAGTCCGGGGTGTGGATGTCCACGCCCACCGGCTCGATGGCACGGTTGACCATGTACTTCTTGATTTCCTCGTAACCCTGGTTGTTCCACAACAAGACGATCAGCGGCACCTGCGCCTCGGTAGCGCTGGCCAGTTCCGGCAGGGTGAACTGCAGGCCTCCGTCCCCGATCAGGCAGATCACCGGTGTGCGCTCCTCGATGGCTTCAGCGCTGCCCAACCAGGCGCCCATGGCCGCAGGCAAGGCGTAACCGAGGGTGCCGTAACCGGTGGAGGCGTTGAACCAGCGCCGCGGCTGATCCATGTCCAGGGTCAGGTTGCCGGTGTAGACCGGTTGCGTCGAGTCGCCAACCAACACCGCATTCGGCAAGGTCTCAAGCAGGGTCTTGAGCATGCGCGTCTGGCTGTGCATCGGCAGATCCCAGTCGGCCAGCAGCCGCTCACGCAAGCGTGCGGCGCGGCTGGCGCCCCATTCGGCAGCGCGTACCGGTGCAGGTTGTTCGGCCAGCGCCACCAGCAGGGCTTCGGTCGCCACCGTGGCGTCGGCCACCAGGGCGATCTCTGGCGGATAGTTGCGCACGGTCTGGTCCGGGTCGATATCGATGCGCAGCAAACGCCCAGGAATCTCGAAACCACCTTTGAAGGTTACGTCATAGTCGGTTTCGGCAAGCTCGGTACCGATCGCCAGCACCACGTCGGCTTCGGCGACCAGCTCACGGGTCGCCACCAGCGACTGGGTCGAACCGATCTGCAACGCATGGCTGGCCGGCAGCACGCCTTTGGCATTGATGGTCAGCGCCACCGGAGCCTGCAGGTACTCGGCCAGGCGGGTCAGCACGGCACTGGCATCAATCGCCCCACCTCCGGCGAGGATCAGCGGACGCCGGGCGCTGGCCAGCAACGCGGCCATTTGCGCCACCGGTGCCGGGGCAGCACCAGCACGGGCAATACGTACAGGGGCACTGGCCAGCAGGTGATCGGCGTCTTCAACCAATACATCCAGCGGAATCTCGATATGCACCGGACGTGGACGCGCACCGTCGAATACGGCGAATGCGCGGGCCAGGACCATCGGCAAGTCATCGGCACTCATCAGGGTATGCGAGAACGCCGCCACCCCGGCCACCAGGCTGCCCTGGGCCGGCAGTTCATGCAGCTTGCCGCGCCCGCCACCGAGCTGATTGCGTGACTGCACGCTGGAAATCACCAGCATCGGGATCGAGTCGGCATAGGCTTGGCCCATCGCTGTGGTGATGTTGGTCATTCCCGGGCCGGTAATGATGAAGCAGACGCCCGGCTTGCCACGGGTGCGTGCATAGCCATCAGCCATGAAGCCTGCGCCCTGCTCGTGACGTGGCGTGATGTGCCGGATAGAGGAACGCGCCAGCCCGCGGTAGAGCTCGACGGTATGCACGCCGGGAATCCCGAAGACATGATCGACGCCGTAGCCTTCAAGGAGTTTGACCAGTACTTCACCGCAAGTTGCCATGTTCGTCTGCCTGTTATTGTGCTGAAAACAGGCTTTATTGGACCGCCGCCCCGCTACCGGCACAATGCAAAAAAGCGCATACTAGCCATGTCTACAGATCATGGCTGATGCCCGATGAAACGCCTGCCGCCGCTGCCCGCCCTGCATACTTTTCTGGTCACCGCCCAATGCTGCAACTTCACCCGTGCGGCGCAGCTGCTGCACATTACCCAGGGTGCGGTCAGTCGGCAGATTGCCGGCCTTGAGGATCACCTCGGTTATCCGCTGTTCCTGCGCCAGGCCCGTGGTTTGAGCCTGACCCGCGAAGGCCAGGACTGGCTGCCACGGGTGCAGCAGGTGTTCGCCCTGATCGAGGAAGGTGTACAGCAAGTCGGTGCGCGCAGCGCCACCTTGCAACTCAAGGCGCCCACTTGCGTAATGCGCTGGCTGCTGCCGCGGCTGATGGAGTGGCAGGCGTTGCGCCCGGATGTGCCGGTGGAGTTGACCACTACGGTGCAGCACGGGGTGGATTTTCGTCGCGAAGTGTTTGATGCAGCGGTGGTGTATGGCGCCGCCCCCAACCATGGTCTGCACAGGCTCAAGCTGTTCGATGAACAACTGACACCGGTGTGCGCGCCACAATTGCTGGCAGGTACGCTGCCCTTGCAACAGCTGGCGGACCTGGAGCAACACATGTTGCTGCATCCGACCCGCGACCAGCACGACTGGAACACCTGGCTCAGTGCAGCGGGTGCCAATCTGCCCCGGCAAGGCAAAGGCCAGCATTTCGAAACCCTGGACATGGCCATGTCGATGGCCTCCCAGGGTACCGGGGTAGCGATCGGCGACTGGTCGCTGATCGGTGATGACCTCAACTGCGGGCGGCTGGTAACACCCTTCCCGCTCAAGGTCGGCACCGGTCAGGCGTATTACCTGGTCTGGCCGCAAGGTTCAGCTTCATCGACCTTGCAGGAACTGCTCAACTGGCTGTGGGAGCGGGCTTGCCCCGCGATGCGTCGTGACTGAACAACCGCAATCGCGGGGCAAGTCGAGTCGTCGCACCGCCGCTCCCACCGCTCAGTAACCGACGGTGAAACGCTGACGCGAGTGAGCGGGCTTTTCCACTTCATCGAGCATGGCAATGGCGTAGTCGGCAAAGCTGATCCAGCTCTTGCCGTCGGCGCCGATCAGCAGGTGATCCTTGCCAGTGTGATAGCTGCCAGTGCGCGCCCCTTCAACAAACTCGGCCGAAGGTGACAGGAAGGTCCAGTCCAGCTCCTTTTCCTGACGCAGGGTATCGAGGTAATGCCCACCGGCAGAGGCCTCGGCCTTGTAGGCGTCGGGGAAGTCCGGGCTGTCGATCACCTTGTGCCCCGACGGCAGCAGCAGGCTGCCCGCCCCGCCCACCACCAGCAGACGCTTGACCCCGGCTTTCTTCACCGGCTCGATGATGGCCTGCGGCTTGATGCTGGAAAAGTGCGCCGCGCTGAGCACCACGTCATGCCCCTTCAGCGCATGCTCCAGAGCAGCAGCATCAGTGACATCCAATGCCACGCTTGCCACGCCCTCACGCCCCTGCAGCTTGGCCGGGTTGCGGGCGATAGCAGTGACGCTGTGGCCACGACGCAGCGCTTCTTCCAGCAACTGGCTACCGGCACGCCCGGTTGCCCCGATGATTGCGATCTTGCTCATGGAAACCTCCAGTCAGGATTGAATGACACTTACCACTTCATCTCGCCCTTGGCGACCTTGGCGCTGAGCTCCAGCGAGCTCTCTTCGCCCAGGTCCGGGTAGCGTTTTTTCATCGCCGCGATCAATTCGGCGGCATTACCGGCCTTGGCGGTTTCCTCGTCGAAGGCGCGGATGTAATCAGCAGTAAAGCGCACCGCTGCTAGCGACTCGCCGGGCTGGCCCAGGTAATGACCAGGCACCACGACCTGCGGCTCGAGCAGTTCGATGCGTTTGAGGGTAGTAAGCCAGTCCTTGTGTGATTGCACCGTCTGGGTGTCGGCCATCCACACATGCAGGTTGTGCGCGACCACCACACCGCCGACCACCGCCTTGATCGAGGGAATCCAGACAAAACTGCGATCCGCCTGCGGGCCATCAAGACCAAGGACTTCCAGGCGCTGGCCTTCGAGTGTCAGCTGATTGCCTTCGAGCACCTGCGGGACCACCAGTCTGCCCGGCTTGTCGGCGCCCATCTGCGGCCCCCAGTACGCCAGCTTGGCGTCCATGGTCTGCTTGATATGAGCGACCGTCGCCGCGGAAGCGAGCACCTTGGCCTGTGGATAGGCGTCGGTCAGGGTCTGCAGGCCGAAGTAGTAATCCGGGTCACCATGACTGATATAGATAGAGGTCAGCTGCTTACCGCTGGCGCGCAGTTTCGCCAGCACCTGCTCGGCCTGGGCTTTGCCGAACTGGGCATCGACCAGAATGGCGTCGTGCTTGCCGCTGACAATCACCGAGCTGACCGGAAACAG
>JBOICD010000333.1:0-4439 GCA_050739855.1 Pseudomonas sp. | reverse complement strand
GCGATAAGGTCAGCAAATTCAACAACCAGCTCAGACGATGCGCACCCGCAGCGACCGGCCCTTGATCTTGCCGTTGTTCAGGCGCTGCAGCGCCTGTTTGGCGACCGCGCGTTCCACGGCAACAAAGGCCTGGAAGTCGAAAATGGCGATCTTGCCAACCTGGGTGCCCGGCAACCCGGCGTCGCCGGTCAAGGCACCGAGAATATCGCCCGGACGCAGTTTGTCCTTGCGGCCGGCAGCAATGCACAGGGTGCTCATGGTCGGCAGCAGCGGAGCGCCGTTCTGGGCCTTGAGGCTGTCCAGTTGCTCCCAGCGCAGCGCGGCTTTCTGAATGTCTTCGATAGCCTGGGCACGGTGGCCTTCGGCCGGGGCGACCAGGCTGACAGCCAGACCTTTCTCACCGGCACGGCCGGTACGGCCAACGCGGTGCACATGGATCTCGGCATCGCGAGCGAGCTCAACGTTGATGACCATGTCCAGGGCATCGATGTCCAGGCCACGGGCGGCCACGTCGGTCGCCACCAGCACCGACAGGCTGCGGTTGGCGAACAGGGTCAGGACCTGGTCACGGTCGCGCTGCTCGAGGTCGCCATGCAGCGCTTGAGCGGAAATGCCCTTGGCCTGCAGGTGCTCGACCAGCTCCTGGCATTGCTGCTTGGTGAAGCAGAACGCTACGCACGATTGCGGGCGGAAGTGGCCGAGCACTTTGGTGACCGCCTCCATGCGCTGCTCTGGAGTGATTTCGTAGAAGTGCTGTTCGATCTGGCTGTCGGCGTGCAGGGTTTCGACCTTGACGGTCTGCGGATCGCGCATGAAGGACGAGGCCAGCTGCTTGATGCCCGACGGGTAGGTCGCCGAGAACAGCAGGGTCTGACGGCGCTTCGGGGTTTGTCCGATGATGTCGGCAATGGCGTCGTAGAAGCCCATGTCGAGCATACGGTCGGCTTCATCGAGAATCAGCGTGTTCAGACCGTCAAGCACCAGGGTGCCTTTGCTCAGGTGCTGCTGAATGCGGCCCGGGGTGCCGACGATGATATGCGCGCCGTGTTCCAGCGAAGCAATCTGCGGGCCCAGGGACACACCGCCGCACAGGGTCAGGATCTTGATGTTGTCTTCAGCGCGGGCCAGGCGGCGCAGTTCTTTGGCCACCTGGTCGGCCAGCTCGCGGGTCGGGCACAGGACCAGGGCCTGGCAACCGAAGTAACGCGGGTTGATCGGGTTGAGCAGGCCGATGCCGAATGCGGCGGTCTTGCCACTGCCGGTCTTGGCCTGGGCGATCAGGTCCATGCCCTTGAGGATTACCGGCAGGCTCTGGGCCTGGATCGGGGTCATCTGGGCGTAGCCGAGGGCGTCCAGGTTAGCCAGCATGGCGGCGGACAGCGGCAAGGTGGCGAAGGCGGTGGCAATGGTGGTCACGAGGCGGGCCTGCAAAACAAAATGTCGCGCAGTGTACCAGCCTCGACGCCATTAGCCCTAAGGCTCGATCTCCGGTTCCGGACGAGGGGCACGCCTTCCGTCCGTCCTCGACAGCTGCATGAAGATCGCCGCCGCCAGCATGGACATCAAACCAATGGTCAGGAAAGTCAGCTGGAACGCACCGAGGGTGCTCTCCACGCCCTCAGCGCTGCCCGACGCCGTGAAGCCGCCGAGCAGCGCACCGGCACACGCCACGCCAAGGCTCAGGGAAAGCTGCGCCACCACCGACAGCAGGCTGTTGCCACTGCTGGCGCTGGCGTCGTCGAGGTCGATCAGGGTCACCGTGTTCATCGCCGTGAACTGCATGGAGTTGACTGCGCCGAGCAGGCCCAGCTGGAACAGCAGCAGGGCATAGGGCGTTTGCTCGTCCACCAGCCCCAGGCTGGCCAGCAACAGGCCGAGCAACAGGGTATTGCCGGTGAGGATGGTGCGGTAGCCGAAACGTTCGATCAGCGGGCGGGCGATGGATTTGGCCAGCATCGCTGCCGCCGCCAGGGGAATCATGCTCATGCCGGCCTGTGCCGGCGAGTAGCCCAGCGCCACTTGCAGCAGCAGCGGCACCAGAAATGGCAAGGCGCCGCTGCCCAGACGGGCGAACAGGTTGCCGAGGATACCGACGGAAAAGGTCCGGGTGCGAAACAGCCTGGGCGAAAACAACGGATTGTCGACGCTGCCTGCGCGCAGCCAGTAAGCCGCCAGGCAGGCCATGCCGGCGAACAGCAGCAACATCACCCGCAGGTGCGGCAGGTGCAGTTCGCCCAAGCCTTCCATGGCAATGGTGATCAGCACCATGGCGGCACCGAACAGCACAAAGCCGACGCCGTCGAAACGCGTGCGCTCGCTGCCACGCAGGTCGGGAATGAAGCGCCAGACGGCGTAACAGCCGATGACACCGACCGGCAGGTTGAGCAGGAAGATCCAGTGCCAGCTGAGGATTTCCACCAGCCAGCCGCCCATGGTCGGGCCCAGCAGCGGGCCAAGCAGACCGGGAATGGTGATGAAGCTCATGATCCGCACCAGCTCCGAACGCGGGTAGGCGCGCAGCACCACCAGCCGTCCGACCGGCAGCATCAAGGCGCCGCCCAGGCCCTGGACCACCCGCGCCGCTACCAGCATGCTCAGGCTTTCGGCCAGGGCGCAGAGCAGCGAACCGAGGCTGAACAGCAGGATCGCGCCGAAGAAGATCCGCTTGGTGCCGAAGCGGTCGGCGATCCAGCCCGAAGCGGGGATCAGCAGAGCTACGGTGAGCATGTAGGCGATGATCACTGACTGCATGCGCAACGGGTCTTCGGCCAAGTCGCGGGCCATGGCCGGCAGGGCGGTGTTGAGGATGGTGCCGTCCAGTGACTGCATGAAGAAGGCGATGGCCACGACCCAGGGGATCCAGCGGGCGGTGACAGGGTCCAGCGGGGCGCGGTTGGGCATGGTTTTTTGTCTAATCCTTCAGGGCGCTATCGCGGGGCTCTGTGGGAGCGGGCTTGCCCCGCGATAGGCTAATCACAATGTCAACGTCAGGCGTTTAACCAAAGCCCCCGGCAAATGGCTCGAACTGGTCTGCCGCTGCCCGTAAGTGCTGGTCGACAGAATCAGCTCGCGCTCGCGGGTCAGAGCCTCCAGCTGCGAACCCAACAAACTGTAGACACTGTCATCGAAACGCATGGTGCTGACCGGTGCCTGGATCTGTCCGTCCTCGACCCAGAAGGTGGCGAAGCGGGTCAGGCCGGTCATGCGTGCGGCCGGCAGGTCGGAGAAGTTCAGGTACCAGAGGTTGCTGATGTACAGGCCAGTGCCCAGGCGAGCCAGGATTTCGCCTTGTTCGAGGTCGCCAGCGGCCATGCTCAGGGCGCAAGGTGACTCATGGCTATCGGCACCGTTGGCGGCCAGTTCGAACTCGACCGCGCTGCGGGCGCAGATCAGGCGGTCGAGCCCCTGGCCTTGCTCGATCAGGCGCAAATCGCTGCGTGGCGTGCCTTCATCGGAAAACGCCGGGCTCAGCGAACCACTGACTTGTTCGGCAATGCTGACCTGCTGATTCAGGCGCGCATCACCGGCATACAGGCGTTGCAGCGGGCTGTTCTTGGTAGCCAAAGACTGGGATGAGAAACCTCCCCAGCAGAGCATGCCCATGATTTCATCGACTGCCGCCGGGGCCAGGTACGCGCGGTACTCGCCGGGTGCCAGGGTCTTGAGCGGGCGGCCGAGGTATTCCAGCTGTTCGCGTGCCTGGCGCAGGCGCAGGGCAAAGGCGTCGTTGTCCCAGTGTTGCCCGGCATAGTTGGCCTTGACCGCCTGGCCATTGCGATGGAACAGACTCCAGTCAAAGTTGAAGCTGTTGGCCTGGTGCCAGCCAAATGCGCCGAACGAACTGGAAAAACCCCGGCAGATCGGGCCTGCGGCGTAGATACCGACCAGATCCAGTTCCCCGGCACCCTGCTCGATCTGCATCAGCACCTGGTCAATCTCGGGCAGCGGCTGGTCCTGCACGTTATGGCTTTGCCAGGCGCTGTCGTTGAGCTGCAGGTAAGGGTCGGCTTCAAGCAATGGCAAGGTCTGACGCAGTTGCTCGACAGCCTCGGCCAGGCGCTGCTGATCGACGTCGGCATCGTTGCCGAGGGTGAACTGCAGCTCAGCCTGGCGCCCGTCCTTGACCAGCTTGAGGACGCAACTGGCCTGCTGCACCTCGCCGGCCTGGCGCACTTTGGCATGGTTGAAGCGAATGAACTGCGAGTGTTCGGCGCTGTAGCTCAGGGTGAAGTGTTCGGGGGCGTGAACCTGCTCTTGCAGGCTGGCGACCAGGTTCTGGAAGCTTTGCAGTGGGGTGGCAGCCATCAGGCGTCTCCTCCGAATACGTCGATCTGGCTGAATACGCAGGCAGGTGAGGCATGCCCGACCCGCACCACCTGGTTCGGCTCGCCCTTGCCGCAGTTCGGCGTGCCGAGAACCTGCAAGGTGCTGGCGTCACC
>JBOICD010000332.1:0-4449 GCA_050739855.1 Pseudomonas sp. | reverse complement strand
CCCTCGCTGGAAGACGACAACGGCATGGCCGTATTCGAATGTGATCTGCGCGGCCCTGGCATTCAGGCCACCGCCCGTTTGAACGTATTCAGCCCGCCGCAGACTGCCAGCTACCTGGCCGAAGCGAGCCCTGAGGAGTCCCCCCATGACTGAGACCATCCTGGTCACCGGTTCCAGCCGCGGCATTGGCCGGGCCATTGCCCTGCGCCTGGCGCGCTCCGGCTTCGACCTGGTGCTGCATTGCCGCAGCGGCCGCCCTGAGGCCGATGCTGTTGCCGAGGAAATCCGGGCGCTGGGCCGGCAGGCCCGGGTGCTGCAATTCGATGTTGCCGAGCGTGCCGCGTGCGCGGCGATTCTCACCGCCGACGTCGAGACCCATGGCGCCTATTACGGCGTGGTGTGCAATGCCGGACTGACCCGCGACGGCGCCTTCCCGGCCTTGAGCGAAGAGGATTGGGACCAGGTACTGCGCACCAACCTCGACGGTTTCTACAACGTTCTGCACCCGCTGATGATGCCGATGATCCGCCGTCGTGCGCCAGGCCGGATCGTTTGCATCACCTCGGTTTCCGGAATGATCGGCAACCGTGGCCAGGTCAACTACAGCGCCTCCAAGGCCGGTGTCATCGGCGCCGCCAAGGCCCTGGCGATCGAACTGGCCAAGCGCAAGATCACCGTCAATTGCGTCGCCCCCGGGCTGATCGACACCGCCATGCTCGATGAACATGTACCGGTCGAAGAGTTGCTGAAGATGATCCCGGCGCAACGCATGGGCACCCCGGAGGAGGTCGCCAGTGCGGTCAACTTCCTGGTGTCGGCGGAAGCGGCGTACATCACCCGCCAGGTGCTGGCGGTCAACGGAGGGTTGTGCTGATGAAACGCGTGGTGGTCACCGGCATGGCCGGCATCACATCCCTGGGCAGCGACTGGGCGACCATCGCCGGGCACTTTTCCAGGCATCGCAGCGGCATCCGGCGAATGCACGAATGGGACCGCTTCGAGGAGCTCAACACGCGCCTGGCCGGCCCGGTCGATGACTTCCAGGTCCCCGATAGCTGGACCCGCAAGCAATTGCGCAGCATGGGCCGGGTGTCGCGCCTGGCCGTGGCCGCGGCCGAAAACGCCCTGCGCGATGCCGGCCTGCTTGGCGACCCGTCGATCCGCGATGGGCGCATGGGCGTAGCCTGTGGTTCGTCCGTCGGCAGCACCGACGAGATGAAAACCTTCGGCAACATGCTGCTCAATTCGGTTGCCGAAGGCCTGAACGCCAACTCCTACGTGCGCATGATGCCGCACACCACAGCGGCGAATATCAGCATCTTCTTCGGCCTGACCGGGCGCCTGATCCCCACCTCCAGTGCCTGTACCAGTGGCAGCCAGGGCATCGGCTACGCCTATGAAGCGATCAAGTTCGGCCGCCTGCCGCTGATGCTTGCCGGCGGCGCCGAAGAACTGTGCCCGACCGAAGCCATGGTGTTCGATGCGCTGTACGCCACCAGCCTGAAAAACGATGCCCCGCAGAGCACACCCAGCCCTTATGACAGGGGTCGCGACGGTCTGGTCATCGGTGAAGGCGGCGGCATGCTGGTGCTCGAAGAGCTCGAACATGCCCTGGCCCGCGGCGCACATATCTACGCCGAGATCGTTGGCTTCGGCACCAACGCCGACGGCCAGCACACCACCCGGCCCGAGCAGGTAACCATGCGCCGCGCCATGGAGCTGGCCCTGGAGGATGCCAACCTGGCGCCCGAAGCCATCGGCTACGTGAACGGTCACGGTACCGCCACTGAACAAGGCGATATCGCCGAAACCCTGGCCACCAGCAGCCTGTTCGGCCCACGTATGCCGATCAGTTCGCAGAAGAGCTTTCTCGGCCACACCCTGGGCGCCTGTGGTGCGCTGGAGTCCTGGTTCAGCATCGAGATGATGAACAGCGACCGTTACGTGCATACCCTCAACCTGGTGAACGTCGACCCACAGTGCGGTGAGCTGGATTACCTGTGTGGCGATTGGCGTTACTTGAGCAACGAGTACGTGATGAACAACAATTTCGCTTTTGGCGGGGTCAACACCTCGTTGATTTTCCGCCGCTGGCATTGACCCTGCCCGCTATCGACCGAGGTGCCCGTCAAACGGGCGGAACAAGCTCACGTCCGCCCAGCAATGAAGCAAATGCGCTGGCCATCGCCGAGGTTGATTCACGTCGCTGTACCAGCCACACCGCGGTCATCGCCTCGCTGTCGAGCAAGGTTCGGTAGACCACGCCATCGATGCGCATGCGCTGGAACGACGCTGGCAACACCGACACCCCCAGGCCCGCTGATACCAGGCCGATGATGGTCATCGCCTCGCCGGCCTCCTGGGCAAAGTGCGGGCTGAAGCCCGCCTGCCGGGCCAGGCTCAGCAACTGCGCATACAGGCCGCTGCCGTAACTGCGTGGAAAGAACACGAACGGCTGCTCAGCCAGCGCCGCCATGTGCAGTCCGCCTTCGCTACCTTGTGCAAGCGGATGTGCCGCGTTGATCACCGCAACCAACGGTTCGCGGAACAACTCGGTCGCCACCAGGCTATCCGGCAGTGCCAAGGGCCGCATCAGGCCGACTTCAATGCTTTCATCGAGCAACGCATCGGCCACCGCCTGGCTGCTCATCTCTTTAAGGTTCAAATGCACGGCCGGAAACCGCTGGCGAAAGGCGTAGATCGCTTTGGGGATCGTGGAATTGAAGGGTGCCGATGAGGTGAAGCCGATCTTCATCTCGCCCAGCTCACCCAACTGCGCACGCCGGGCGACATCGGCGGCCTTGTCGACCTGGGCCAGCACCAGTCGTGCCTCTTCGAGAAACAGGCGCCCCGCTTCACTGAGTTCGACCCGACGATTGGTCCGCTCGAACAGACGCGCCCCAAGCTCCTGCTCCAGGGCTTGGATTTGCTGACTCAAGGGTGGTTGAGAGATCCCCAGGTTCTGCGCGGCCCGGCCAAAATGCAGCTCTTCGGCGACGGCAATGAAGTAGCGCAGGTGACGCAATTCCATGGTAGCTCCAATAGGTCGCAAAACCTCTTAAACAGGTCGAACAATATATTGGAAATGAACATTAGCCAGCTATATGCTTTTTTCACTGCCCGACAGGCCGTAGCGCCCCCGAGGTCACCCGTGAAAACTGCTGTTGCTCCACACGCCCACGAACTCCCCCCTGCTCCGCTCGACGAGATCGTCGCGACCCTGAACGAAAGCTGGATTGAAAAAGGCACCCCGGCCTTTTTGCGCACCGTACTGGCGCTGTTCTGCGGCGGCTTTGCCACCTTTGCCCTGCTCTACTGCGTGCAGCCGATGATGCCGCTGCTGTCCCAGGAGTTTTCCATCAGTGCCGCGCAAAGCAGCCTGATCCTCTCGGTGTCGACCGGCATGCTGGCGGTCGGTCTGCTGATCACCGGGCCCATCTCGGATCGCATCGGGCGCAAGCCGGTGATGGTGTTTGCGCTGTTCTGCGCGGCCCTGTGCACCCTCATCAGTGCGCTGATGCCCAGCTGGCACGGCGTGCTGCTGACCCGCGCGCTGCTGGGGCTGTCGCTGAGCGGCCAGGCGGCCGTGGCGATGACTTATCTGAGCGAAGAGATCCATCCACAGCACATTGGCCTGGCCATGGGCCTGTATATCGGCGGCAACGCCATTGGCGGCATGAGCGGTCGCCTGATCACCGGGGTACTGATCGATTTCGTCAGCTGGCACACGGCACTGCTGGTGATTGGCAGCCTGGCCCTGATCGCTGCGCTGGTGTTCTGGAAGATCCTCCCCGAATCGCGCAATTTCCGCCCGCGCTCACTGCACCCGCGCAGCTTGCTCGATGGTTTCACCGTACATTTTCGCGACGCTGGCTTGCCTTGGTTGTTCCTCGAAGCCTTCCTGTTGATGGGCGCCTTCGTCACATTGTTCAACTACATCGGCTATCGCCTGCTGGCCGAGCCGTACTACATGAGTCAGGCATTGGTCGGCTTGCTGTCGGTGGTGTACCTGTCGGGCATCTACAGCTCGGCGCAGATCGGTGCCCTGGCCGACAAACTGGGGCGGCGCAAGGTGTTCTGGGGCACCATCGTGCTGATGTTCAGCGGTTTGCTGATAACACTGCTGAGCCCCTTGCTGCTGGTGATCGTCGGCATGCTGGTGTTCACCTTCGGCTTCTTCGGCGCGCACTCGGTGGCCAGTAGCTGGATTGGACGGCGGGCGACCAAAGCCAAGGGCCAGGCGTCGTCGTTGTACCTGTTCAGTTACTACGCGGGGTCAAGTGTGGCCGGGACGGCCGGTGGGGTGTTCTGGCATCAGGCGGGGTGGAACGGGATCGGGCTGTTCATTGGCAGTTTGCTGGTGGTGGCGTTGCTGGTGGCGTTGCACCTGAGCAGGTTGCCGGCCAAAACCTGACTGCCATCGCGGGGCAAGCCCCACAGGGCCTGTGG
>JBOICD010000331.1:0-4450 GCA_050739855.1 Pseudomonas sp. | reverse complement strand
TTCCAGTAGATCTGCGGCAGACTGAAGCCCATGGCGCGGGCGGCGGCTTCCTGGCCGCGCGGCAGCGCCTGGATACCGGTGCGCACTTGTTCGCAGACACGCGCGGCGGTGAACAGACCCAGGCAGATGACCACGCTGATCAGTGCCGAGGTGGTTGGATTCAAGTCCTGTTTGAACCACTCCTGCAGATTTTCAGGCAGCAGGTCGGGCACCAGGAAGTACCAGATGAACAGCTGCACCAGCAGCGGCACATTACGAAACAGTTCCACGTAGCACGTGGCGATACCCGATACCAGACGGTTCGGAACAGTACGCATGACGCCGAGTAGCGAACCCAGCAGCAATGCGATGATCCAGGCGGCGATGGCAATGGCGATGGTCCAGCCCAGACCGGTGACGTACCAGTCCAGATAGGTTTCGCTGCCCACGCCAGTGGACTTGAAGAATACGCCCCAGTCCCAGTTGTAATTCATCGGGATCTCCCCTCAGATCAGTTGTTTCACGGGCACCTTCGAGCATCCGAGGGCGCAAGGCGCCCTCGGATGAAAGGTTAGACACTAACTAGCTGGGGATCAGGACTTCTTTTCGTCTGCAGCTTTGTCGGTAGGATTGGCGATCAGCGCCTTGAGCTCGTCGCTCATCGGGAACTGCAGGTTCAGGCCCTTTGGCGGGACAGGCTGATTGAACCACTTGTCGTAGATCTTGTTGATCTCGCCTGACTTGTAGAGGGCCACGATGGCCTTGTCGACTGCGGCCTTGAACGGCGCGTCATCCTTGCGGACCATGCAGCCGTAGATTTCATAGGACTGCGGGGTGCCGACGATCGCCCAGCCTTTCGGGTTCTTGGCCTTGGCCATTTCACCGGCGAGCAGCGCGTCGTCCATCATGAAGGCCACGGCGCGGCCGGACTCGAGCATCTGGAAGGATTCGCCGTGGTCCTTGGCCGAGATGACGTTCATCTTCATCTGTTTGTCGGCGTTCATCGACTTGAGGATGCGCTCGGAGGTGGTACCGGCGGTGGTTACCACGTTTTTGCCTGCCAGGTCAGGGAAGTCCTTGTACTTGGCGTTTTCAGGCTTGCCGTCTTCTGCTTTGGTCAGCAGGCGCGTGCCCACTTCAAAGATACCGACCGAGAAGGCCACTTGCTGCTGGCGCTCGACGTTGTTGGTGGTCGAACCGCATTCGACGTCAACGGTGCCGTTCTGTACCAGCGGAATACGGGTCTGGGAGGTGACCAGGTTGTATTTGACGTTCAGATCTGGCTTGTTCAGGTCCTTTTTCAGGGACTCGACGATGGCCAGCTGGATGTCATGGGAATAACCGACGGGTTTACCCGAAGCGTCGGCGATGTAGGAGAACGGGATAGAAGCGTCGCGGTGCCCCAGAGTAATGGTGCCCGAGTCGTTGATTTTCTTCAGGGTGCCGGTCAGCTCTGCGGCGGTGACTGGCATGCTGATCAAAGCGGCCGTGATGGCTGCGCCCAACAGGTGGGGAACGATACGCATCAAAATTTCCTCGACGTTGTTTTTTTTATGGAGCCGTTGGCCGGCTCTTTCGTTCAGCGAACACTGCAATGAAGCGTTGCGCATTCGGGTACTGAGTGTAGAGCATGAGTCGTGCCAAGCCCTGACTTTGATCATAACGCCGTGAAAAGACTGGGGATTAAACTTTTTTGACGCTTTGCTGGCGGGGTGATTCGTCCGGCTGGCCGAATGCGGTGGGGTGCGGCGTTCGGAAAACCGAATGGGTGATGTGCTGTGGGAGCGGGCTTGCCCCGCGATGCGATGTAACTGACAACTCGCAATCGCGGGGCAAGTCGAGTCGTCGCACCGCCGCTCCCACCGATCGGCCCGGTCTCAGGCCGCCTGCACGCGTGCTCGATTCAATTCCAGGCGCTGAAGGTATTCCCGCAGTGCCTGTTGTTCCGCTGCTGTAGTGAACAAGCCCAGCTTGCTGCGACGCCAGAGGATGTCATCGGCGCTGACGGCCCACTCTTCGCTGCACAGGTAATCCACTTCGCGGGTAAACAAGCCGCCGCCAATGGCATCGCCCAGGTCTGCCGGGCCTTGTACGCCTTCGAGCAGGCGCCAGACGCGGCTGCCATAAGTGAGGGCCCAGCGTTTGGCGATTTCTGCCGGCAGCCAGCCACAACGGGCCAGGATGGCGTCGGTCAAGGCTTGCGGGGTGGTCATGTCTTCGCCACCCGGCAGCGTTGCGCTGGCCGTCCAGCTGCCGCGCATCTGGGTGAAGAACGGCGCGAGCTGGGCCATGGCCGATTCGGCCAGCTTGCGGTAGGTGGTCAGTTTACCGCCGAACACCGACAGCAACGGCGCTTCGCCCGTACTGGAAGAGAGTGCCAGGGTGTAGTCGCGGGTCACCGCCGACGGGTTATCGGATTCGTCATTGCACAGCGGGCGCACACCAGCGTAGGTGTGGAGGATATCGGCGCGGCTGAGCTGATGGTTGAAGTGCTCGTTGACCACGTTGAGCAGGTAATCGGTCTCGCCTTCAGTGATCGCAACGTTGGCCGGGTCGCCGGTGTATTCGCGGTCAGTGGTACCGATCAGGGTGAAGCGCTCCAGATACGGAATGGCGAACACGATCCGCTGGTCTTCGTTCTGCAGGATGTAGGCATGCTCGCCGTCGTACAGTTTCGGCACGATCAGGTGGCTGCCCTGGATCAGGCGAATGCCGTATGGCGCGTCGAGCTTGAGGTCATCCTGGATGAATTTGGCCACCCAGGGGCCGGCCGCATTGACCAGGGCGCGGGCCTTGATCGACTGTTGGCTACCGTCAGCGTGTTCCAGCAGTACATTCCATACGCCATCGACACGCTGTGCGCTGACACAACGGGTACGGGTACGGATGTCTGCCCCATGCTCACGGGCGGCCATGGCGTTGAGTACCACCAGGCGGGCGTCGTCCACGGCGCAATCGGCGTATTCGAAACCGCGGGTGATCGCCGGTTTGAGCGGGTTGCCCGGGCCGAAGCGCAGGCTGCGCGAGGCGCCGAGCTGTTTACGCTTGCCCAGGTGATCGTAAAGGAACAGGCCGGCACGGATCATCCAGGCCGGACGCAGGTGCGGGCGGTGCGGGAGGACGAAACGCATCGGCTTGACGATGTGCGGGGCTTTGGCCAGCAGGACTTCACGCTCGGCCAGGGCTTCGCGCACCAGACGGAATTCGTAGTGTTCCAGGTAGCGCAGGCCGCCATGGATCAGCTTGCTGCTGGCCGAAGAGGTGTGGCTGGCGAGGTCGTCTTTTTCGCAGAGGAACACCGACAGGCCGCGTCCGGCCGCATCGGCGGCGATACCCACACCGTTGATGCCACCGCCGATTACGGCGAGGTCATAGATATCGGCAAGGGCGGGCGATGACAAGCTGGACTGCGGCACGGGCGGCTTCCTCAAAGACTTTCTAACATCGAATTTGAACATTGATGTTCATTTACGAAAATACTAGCGCAACAGAATGCTGTCTGCCAGTCGCTTTCCATAGAAAATACTGATCGGATGACAATTAAATGAAAAATATCGAACATTTGTACTGCCACCATTGCGGTGGCAGCGGTTGCGGCCTCAGACCACTTCCAGGCGAATCTTGTACTGGTTGAGTAACTGGGTGAGGGTTGGCACCGGTGCCTGGTCGGTGACCAGGCAATCGATCAGGCTGATCGAGCCCAGGCGCACCATGGCGTTGCGCCCGAACTTGCTGGAGTCGGCGGCGAGGATCACCTGGCGGGCATTGGCAATGATCGCCTGGGAAACCCGCACTTCCTGATAGTCGAAATCCAGCAGACTGCCGTCTTCGTCGATGCCGCTGATGCCGACCAGGGCGAAATCGACCTTGAACTGGTTGATGAAGTCGACACTGGCCTGGCCCACCACACCGCCATCACGGCGCACATTGCCACCGGCCAGCAGCACTTCGAAGTCATCCTTGGCGCTGAGGATCGAAGCCACGTGCAGGTTGTTGGTGATGATCTTCAGGTGGTTGTGATTGAGCAGGGCGCGGGCGATGGACTCGGTGGTGGTACCGATGTTGATGAACAGCGAGGCGTGGTCGGGAATCTGTGCGGCGATGGCTTCGGCGATCCGCTGCTTCTCGTCGCGCATCTGATCGGCGCGCATGGCGTAGGCGGTGTTTTCGATGCTGGAATCATAGGCGGCACCACCGTGGTAGCGGCGCAGCAGATTGACTTCGGCGAGCTGGTTGATATCACGGCGGATGGTTTGCGGGGTGACGACGAACAACTGCGCCATTTCTTCGATACTGACATAGCCGCGTTCGCGGACCAGTTCGAGGATTTGTTGTTGGCGAGGGGGCAGATTCATGGGCGGTCCTTTTGGGCTGCCAGGCAAATTGCGCCATGATGCCGGAGGAATTGGCTGGCGGCCAGTCGACCAAAGCGATCGCGGGGCAAGCCCGCTCCCACCGGGTATTGATGATC
>JBOICD010000330.1:0-4476 GCA_050739855.1 Pseudomonas sp. | reverse complement strand
CACATCAGGTGGCCGTGGCAAACATATGCCAGTCGTTATTACAAAAAATATTGATAAATCTACACCCTTGTTAGCCAGTGCCCTTCATGAAGGCGAAGAGATCGAGTGTAAAATCAATTTCTATCGCACCTCACCTGTTGGTGGTCACGAAAAGTACTTTACGGTGTTGTTAACCGGTGGACGTATTGCCAGTTTAAACGTTCAGGTGCCACATGCCATTCATATGAGGGACGCGCAGCCACAGGAGCTTATGGCCATCAGGTATCGGGACATTAGCTGGGTACACCACCAGGCAAGCACAAGTGCCTATGCCTCTTGGGGGTACGAAGGTGAATGAGCAGTCATGTGACATTCATGATGTGGCCAAAGCAGGCGCTGACCTGGTTGCATTGGGTTGCACCATAAGTGCTACCAGTTTTGATGATGGTATAGTTCAGCTTCAGTTTGGCTCAGTAATATCTGATTATGTTAACGAAATTATAAATGATGTTAGTGAAGGTGTAATAAGTGCCTGGGATGGCGTGCAAGAAATCATGGCAGAGTATGCCGAGCTGGCTTCCAAGGCGGCTTTTTATGCTCAAAATGGCATCGGGGTTGTGGCAGGTGTGATGCAGATTGAAGTCGGAGTTGCGATTACAGGGTCATCAGCCGGTTTTGCAGCACCAGTAGGTGGAGTTTTTATCGCTCACGGCGTTAATAATATTTATGAAGGGGGGATGAACATTTACCAAGGTCCGGATGTTGAAGCGGCAAGGGGGCCAGTTAGACGTGTTTATCAAGACTTATTTAAAGATGAATACACAGGGGATATGGTGTATGGTGTATTCGACCTGGGTTTGTCAGCTATAGGTATGATGCAGCCTTTACGAAAGACGGGTTCAGTGCAGCTTTTCAGGCGGGATCCACTTAATTACGAGTCAGCGTATCAGCAGTCCGGAAGATTGGCTTTGTTTTTTGAGGCATTAGTTGATTCGATTACAATTAACTCCATGGTGTCAGAAGAACGAGCTGAAACCATAAATAATTGATGTTTTAGTGAGGTCGTTATAATCGCCATATATTGCGTAACCTGGGGATGTAAAATTTTAAGCCGGCAACGGAAATGGTAACAAACAAAGTGCCGCTTGTAATCCAGTATGGAGTTTCTTCTAGAGGGTATAGTTTTGTTATGCCAAACATGATAATAGCTGTGTAGAGCATGGCGCCGGCAATAATTGTTATGCCCAGGCTTACTAAATATCTAATTGTATACATTTCTACAGGGTCCTTAGGGTGTAAACTCATAAGGTGTACTAGCTCGCCAGTTGTGCGAAGAAGCGTCCAAGCTGTTTGGTATGACGATGGTTACCATATGTCGCGTAGTCTTGGGATATAGAATTTTAAGCCAGCAGCGGTGATGATAACAAACAAAATTCCGCTTACAATCCAGTAGGGCTGGCCTTCTAGTTCTAGTGAGAATAATTTCCTTATTCCCCACATGATGATTATTGTATAGCCAATAGAGCAGCCGATAATAGCTAATCCCAAGCTTATTAAATATCTAACTGTATACATTTCTACAGAGTCCTTAGGGTGTAAGCTCATAAAACATACTAAGGTTTACCAGCGGTAAACACAACAAAAGGGTAATCAGTAAACTGCTATGACCTCAATCGAAAGTACAAGTTACACAGAGTGTATTCCCTGTCGCTAGACACAAGCGGGCTTGCCCCGCGATAGTTTCACTCCTCGAAGCGGATCGGGCAGTGCGTTACCCCTTCCAGCTTATGTAATTCCTCAATCACCTGCGGACGCGCCCGATGTAACGTCAGGCTGCCGCCTGCCCGACGCAATCGACGGGCTTCACGATGAAGCATGTCGACGCCGGAGTAGTCGATGAAGTTGATCTGCCGGGCATCGATCACCACATCCGGTCCCTGGCAGCGTTGCAAACGCACCTGCAGGTAGTGGCTGGCACCGAAGAAGATCGACCCTCCCACCCGCAGCACATCGGTATCCCCTTCGCGGGAGTGTTGTACGCGCGGCCGTGAAGTGCGTTTCAGGTAGAAAAACAGCGAGGCCAGCACACCAGCGTAGATGGCGGTTTGCAGTTCCAGCAGCAAGGTCGCGGCTGCGGTCAGGGCCATGACCAGAAACTCCGAACGGCTGACCCGGAACAGCGCGCGCATCGCCCGATGATCGATCAGACCCCAGCAGATCAACAGGATGCTGGCGGCCATCGCCGGGATCGGGATATGTGCAATCAAGCTGGCGCCGGCCACGGCGAACAGCGCGACCCAGAGCGCCGAGAACACCCCGGCCAATGGTGAGCGGGCACCGGCGTCATAGCTCAGCCCGGAACGGGTGAAGGAACCTGACGACAGGTAGCCGGAGAACAGGCTGCCGACCATGTTCGACAGGCCTTGAGCGCGGATTTCCTGGTTGGCATCGATCAACTGCTCTGAACGCGATGATAGCGACCGGGCTATCGACAGGCTGGTGACCAGCCCCAGCATGCCCACCGCCACGGCGCTGGGCAGCAAGCGCAGGATCAGTTCGAAGTCGAGCAGGGGTAAGGGGCTCAGGGGCGGCAACTGGCCGACGAAGCCGGGTATCAATTGCACGTGAGCGAACACTCCAGGCAGCAACCAGACCAACAGACTGGCAATCGTCAGGGTCATCAACAGGCCGGGCCAGCGCGGGCGCAGCAGCTTCAGCGCAACGCCCAGCAGCAGCGTACCCAGGCCCAGCACCAGCGAAGGCCAGTCTACTTCACCTGCGTGCTCCAGCAGGCTTGCCAGGGTCTTCAACGCGGTGGCCTGGCTGGGCAGACCCAGCCCCAACAGGCTCGGCAGTTGTCCCAGGGCGATGACCACTGCGGCGCCGAGGGTAAAGCCCAGTACCACTGAATGAGAGACAAAGTTGACCAGTGCGCCGAAACGCAGCATTCCCAGCAACCACTGAAACACTCCGGCCAGGAACGTAAGCAACAGGATCAGGGTGATGTAGTCGTCACTGCCGCTGACAGCCAGGGGGCTGACACTGGCATAGAGCACAATGGAAATTGCCGCCGTCGGCCCGCAGATCAGGTGCCAGGACGAGCCCCAGAGGCAGGCAATCAGCACCGGGACAATCGCTGCATACAGGCCATATTCGGCAGGCAGGCCGGCGATTAATGCGTAGGCGATCGATTGCGGCAATGCGAGGATCGCCCCGCTCAGCCCAACCAGCAGATCGCGCCGCACACTGGCGCGGGTTTGCCGGGGCAGCCAGCTGAGAAACGGCAGCAGTCGGTGGCGATCAGGCCAGGCCATGGACACGCTCTATCACGAATGGAAGCTGTTCAGGGTGCGATGTCCGGCGCTTGGGTGCAAGCCGTAAAGAGTGGGCACGTTAGAAGACGAAGTTCACATGCTCGCCGTAGTGCAGTTTCAACTCCAAGGCATCGACCATGGCGGCAGCTACCCTGGCCAGGCGTTGTAACGGCTCGCGAAGGCCCGGCTCCAGGGTGCCGTGGGTCTGGTGGAAATGCTCGATGCCCAGCCCGGCGACTTGCTGCGGCGTGTTGATCAAGGTCCAGTGCAGCGGGCTGCGTTGCAACAGGTCGACGATCTGCTCGGCCCAGGCCTGTTGCTGCTCGCTATGCCCTTCGCTATTGTCGAGCACGCTGAAGTCGCCCACCAGCAACAGGCGGCGTATAGTTGTGCGAGACATGCCGGCAACCAGTGCCTGGCTCATGCGCAGCTGTGCGACGAAATCGTCGGGTGCCAGCGCCGCCAGCAGGCAGACCACCGCCGAGCCACCGGCGACGCTTTGCTCCGCTTGATCAACGGTGTTCAGCCCGCCAATCTTGAAGTGCAGGCCCGGGCGTGGCGCCAGGGTGTTCAAGTCGTCGACCACGGCGATCACTTCATGCTGGCGTTTGAGCAATTCGGCCATCAGGGCGCTGCCCAGGCTGCTCAAAGCACCGACCAGGATCAGTTTGAACACTGGGGTTTCGGCATTTTTCACCAGGTCACTCCCTTTTCAGGCGGGTGATCATTTGACCTCTGGATGCCTTGGGGGTTCTTGTGATTCAGGAGTTTTCGTGCAAAGGATCAAGGGTTATCACGCCCATGTCTACTATGACGCCAGCACCATGGAGCAGGCGCGGCAGCTATGTGAAGAGGCTGCCAAGCTGTTTGGGGTGAGCATGGGGCGAATGCATCAGAAGCCGGTCGGGCCGCATCCGGACTGGAGCTGCCAACTGGCGTTCGGGCCGGAAGTGGTCGGGGTGGTGTTGCCCTGGCTGGCGCTGTATCGCCATGGGCTGGTGGTGTTTCTGCATCCGCTGACCGGAGATGACCTGGCGGATCATCGCGATCATGCGATCTGGATGGGGGCGGTGCGGCCTTTGGACCTGTCGATCTTTAAATAGTGGGTGGGAGCAACTGTCGGTGGGAGCGGGCTTGCCCCGCGATGTGGTCTGACTGACAAACCGCAATCGCGGGGCAAGCC
>JBOICD010000329.1:0-4545 GCA_050739855.1 Pseudomonas sp. | reverse complement strand
GTTCATGCTGGTCGGGCTGGCGGCCATGTTCCTCGGTGAGAAGATCACCGTGCAGAAGCTGTTCTGGCTGGCGCTGTCGTTTGTCGGGATGCTGACGATTGTCAGTGCCCACGGCAGCCAGGGCGGCAGCGGCAATGACTATCTGCTGGGAATCGGCCTGGCCCTGGGCGCGGCGTTCCTCTATGCGGTGGCGGCGTTGATCATCAAGCGTCTGAGTGGTACGCCACCGCACCTGATTGCATTGATCCAGGTGTGCACCGGCATCCTGTTGCTGGCGCCCTGGGCCAACACCTCGGGCCTGCCCAGCGAGGCTGCTGCGCTGGCCTCGCTGGTGACGCTGGGGATCGTTCACACCGGAGTGATGTATGTGCTGCTGTACGGTGCGATCCAGAAACTGCCGACCGCATTGACCGGGGCCTTGTCGTTCATCTACCCGATCGCAGCAATCTTCGTTGACTGGTTCGCCTTCGACCACCGCCTGGCGCCGCTGCAGTGGCTGGGGGTGGCGACGATCCTGCTGGCCGCCGCCGGTATGCAGCAAGGCTGGTGGTTCAAACCAGCGGTCAAGGTTGCGACGGTCAAGCCGGACTGAGCGCCGCGCGGTCGATCAGGGCTGCCACCTCGGCAGCCCGGGAGGCCAGGGAAGCGTGGCTGGCGTCCAGGCGTAGCACTTCTTTCGGGCTCATGCGTTTCGACATCATTTCCTGATTGGCCGGGGCGATCATCCGGTCATGGGTGGAGAGCTGATACCAGGTGGGTTTGTGCTTCCACGCCGGGTTGCTGATGGTGTCACCGAAGGTGCTGGCCAGCGGGGCTTTCTGGGTCACGCTCATGACCAGCCCTTCGTCCTTGCTCAGGTCCTGGCAGAAGCTCTCATGGAGTTTGTCCGGTTTGATCCACAGGTAACCGTCAGCGTCCGGCTGCAGGTTGGGGGCGGCTTCAGGCACGTTCTGTGCGGTAATGCCACCCGGGCTTTCGCCATCGTCAGGGGCGAAGGCGGCGATGTACACCAGACCGGTGACATTGGGCTGATTGCCCATCTGGGTAATCACCGCGCCGCCATAGGAGTGACCGACCAACAGCACTTTGCCGGGAATCGACGCGACCATTTTGCGTGTGCGTTCGGCATCATCGGCCAGCGAGGTCAGGGGCATCTCCACGGCGTGCAGGTCGCGGTAACCCAGGCGCGACAATTCAAGAATGACTTTGCTCCAGTGGGCGGCGCCGCCCCAGAAGCCGTGGACCAGGACAATGCTAGGTTTTTCGCTCATGGTGGTTGTCCAGCAGATGAGGGTGGGATAGGCAGTGTAGATGCTCCCGGCGATTTCGGGTGGCGTACCGGTTGCGCTACCGAGTGGGCGTG
Source organism: Pseudomonas sp. (assembly GCA_050739855.1). GTDB lineage: Bacteria > Pseudomonadota > Gammaproteobacteria > Pseudomonadales > Pseudomonadaceae > Aquipseudomonas. The sequence goes on along the minus strand of JBOICD010000329.1, from coordinate 3,182 downwards.
GTCAGGGTAGAATAGGCGGCTTTCCTGTATTGAATCTGCCCATGACTTCTGTGATCGACACTCTCCAGCAACACCTGCTTGCGGCGCTTGACCCGGCGCCGGCCGAAACCCGTCGGCTGTTCCATGGCCGCGGGCGCTGCTGGCCGGGGCTTGAGCAGATCACTGTGGACTGGTTGCAGGGTGTGCTGCTGGTGTCGCTGTTTCGCGAGCCACCGGAAGGTCAATTGCCGGAGCTGGAGCAGATGCTGTTGGCGCTGGCCCAGGCGCCGTGCTGGAGTGGTCAGGCCATGCTGATCCAGCATCGCTATTTGCCCGACAGCCCCGGACAGTGGCTGCTGGGCTCACCGAGCGAGCACTGGCTGATTGATGAAGACGGTTTGCGCTATCAGCTGGATCTTGGTTTGAAGCAGAACACCGGGTTGTTTCTCGACATGCGCTACGGGCGGCGCTGGGTGCGTGAGCAGGCGGCGGGCAAGCGGGTGTTGAATCTGTTTGCCTATACCTGTGGGTTTTCGGTGGCGGCGATTGCCGGTGGTGCCGAGCAGGTGGTCAATCTGGATATGGCGCGTTCGGCGCTGAGCCGTGGGCGGGATAATCATCGGCTCAATGGTCACGATCTGGGGCGGGTGAGTTTTCTCGGGCATGAGTTGTTCAAGTCGTGGGGCAAGGTGCGTAAGTCCGGGCCTTATGATCTGATCATTATCGATCCGCCGACCTTTCAGAAAGGCAGCTTTGTGTTGACTCAGGATTACCGCAAGATTTTGCGGCGGTTGCCTGAGTTGTTGGCCGAGGGTGGGGTGGTGCTGGCTTGTGTAAATGATCCGGCGATCGGGCCGGAGTTTTTGATTGAGGGTATGGCCGAGGAGGCGCCGGGGTTGGCGTTTGTCGAGCGCCTGGAGAATCCGCCGGAGTTTCCTGATAACGATCCAGCGGGTGGGCTGAAGGCGCTGGTGTTCCGCTAGGGTGGGAGCGGGCTTGCCCCGCGATGAGGCCCTCGAATTTGTGGGCATATCCATTGGCGATGGTGGCGCTGAATCACCTTTCCGCCCTTACGGCGGTTACTTTGGCAAACGCCCCAAAGTAACGCAAAGGTCTCGCCCCACCAGGGGCCCTACGCTGCGCTCCGGGTTCCCTCCTTCCGGTGTCGCTACGGGGCATTGCGAGCTACGAGTTGCAAGCAACTCTACGCTTCGCAACTTCGGCTAACGCCGAAGGCGCTGCGCGCTAGCCCCTCCACGACACCTCCACTCGGCCCTTCTGGTTAACGGGGCGGGTGGATCAAGATCAAAAGCAGATCAAGATCAAAAGCACAATTCGCTGCGCTCTTGCTTGTTTGTCGGTGGCGTTAGCTCGGGCGTAGGCCGCGCTCTTCGAAATAGTCTTCAAGTACCTCTGCATCCGCATTGCTGCGGGCCAGGGCGATGTAACCGTCCGGTCGTATGAGGTAGACAGCATCGCGCATCAGGCCCGCAGCTTCATGGGCTTCGCTCCAGATGAAGACGTCCACCGGTATGCCGTGACCCGCACACCACTGCACCAGGCTGGCGCTCACGGCGCCGTATACCTGCACTTGCCAGCAGATCCGGTTGAGGCAGTTGAAGTTGTCGCGCCCGCCTTCCGCCACCCAGGGCAGGCGATCGCCTCCCTGGACATGGCCGGCATTGCCGGTGCTCAGGGGCATGTAGCGGTAGTTGAGGGCGACCTGTGAGATGGTCCGAAAGAGAAATTCACGCGCCGATTTGAGCGCCACCAGCCGGGGGATCAGCCGCGGTGCCAGGCGGGTGCGCAACAGGGTGGGCACGCGGCCATCGGCGGTGATGAAGTTGAACACCTGGTCGGTAGTGGACACCAGCCGCTGGGCAAAGGCGCTACGCTCGATTTCGTAGGTGTCGAGCAGGCTGGGCTGGGCTGTGCCACGCAGGACGCTGGCCAGTTTCCAGGCCAGGTTGATGGCATCACCAATGCCGGTGTTCATGCCCTGGCCACCGGCCGGGCTGTGGACGTGGGCGGCGTCGCCCAGCAGGAAGGCCCGCTGGCGACTGAAATGCTCTGCTACCCGATGGTGCACGCGGTAGGTGGAAAACCAGTTGACCTGTTGTACCTCAACTTTGAGGTGGTCGATGGCCCGCTGGCTGACGTCTTCGAAGCGTAGTTGTTCAGGGTGTTCGGCTCGTTCGTCGCGTACGGTGCCGATCAGCCGCGCTCGGCCGCTGCCAGACAGGGGGAAGACGGCGAGGAAGTCCGCTTCGTCGAGGTCTACATGCAGTTCGCCGTTGAGGGCAGGGCCTGAGGCCTGGACATCGGCGACATAGAACACCTGCTGGTAGGTGCCACCAGGAAATTCGATGCCCAGGGCTTTGCGCACGGTGGAGCGGGCGCCGTCGCAACCGGCCAGGTAGCTCGCTTCGCAGTGCTCTTCCACACCGTCGCCATGGCGCAGTTGGGCACTGAAACCTTGGGCGTCCTGGTTGAATCCCAGCAACTCGGTCTCGCGTTCTACTTCGACACCAAAGCCCCGCAGGCGCTCGATCAGCAACTGCTCATGTTCATCCTGGGGGAAAATGTGCAGGAACGGGTAGGGCGTAACGAAGGCGCCGATGACGCTGAAGGGCAGGCGCGCTGCGATCTGGCCTGTTACCCAGAGGTTGGCCGCCGGCACCCGGTGGCCGCGTTCGAGGACGGCTGCGGTCAGGTCCAGCTGACGGTACAGCTCCAGGGTTCGCGCCTGTACCGCCAGGGCCCGCGAGGTGGTGCCGGGGCCGGCGGTCCTGTCGATGATGCGCACCTTGATGCCCAGTTTGCTCAGCCACAAGGCCAGTACCAGCCCGGTAGGGCCGGCGCCAACGATCAAAACCTCACAGCGCTTCATTGCACGCGCTCCTCAGCGCTGGGCGAACGCCAGGTTCAAACCCAGGCCGGCAAAGGATGCCGCAAAACTGCGGCGCAACCAGTCCTGCACCCGCGGCGATTCGATCACCGCACGGCGAAGACCGGCTCCACCGATCAGAAAAGCATAGTACTAACCGCTGTCTGGTGAAGGCAATATTCTGAAACAAGGTATTAAAACAGTTTTTTAATACCTTGGGCACGCGTGTAAATGGTGTTTAAACCGTAGGTCGACGGTGCTTGCCTAACGTGGGAAGTGATCTAGGATCCAATATAGACGGTATGGTAAATATTCT
>JBOICD010000328.1:0-4547 GCA_050739855.1 Pseudomonas sp. | reverse complement strand
TTTCCTGATCGGCTCTTCGACCTTGTGCGCCTGGCCGTCGATGGTCTGTGGCTGGTTCAGCGGCGAAGCGGCCTGTGGCTGTACGGGTTGCACCGGAGGTGGAGTCTGCTCTTCAGGCTTGGACTCGTCTTCGTTCATGGCTTTCTTGAAGCCCTTGATCGATTCGCCCAGGTCGCTGCCGAAGTTCTTCAGCTTCTTGGTACCGAACACCAGTACCACGACCACCAGCAGGACGATCCAGTGTTTCCAGTCAAAAATACCCATGGTGCAATCCCTCGAAATAATTCAGTTAGGCCGACGGCTGACGCGCTGCTTTCTCGGCGTGCCCGGACAGGCCGAAACGGCGGTCCAGTTCATCCAGCACCGCCTGTGGGTGCTGGCCCAGTTGGGCGAGCATGACCAGGCTATGGAACCACAGATCGGCGGTCTCGTAGATGACATCGCTGTAATCTCCGCTGTGGGCGGCATCCTTGGCAGCAATGATGGTCTCGATCGACTCTTCGCCGAGCTTTTCCAGAATCTTGTTCAGGCCCTTGTGGTACAGGCTGGCCACGTAGGAACTGTCAGGTTCGGCGCCTTTGCGCGCTTCCAGCACTTCGGCCAGGCGGGTCAGGGTGTCGCTCATGTCAGTGTCCTGCGTTGTAGATGGCGTGGGGGTCTTTGAGAACCGGATCGACGGTCTTCCACTCAGCGTTTTCGTAAACCCGGTAGAAGCAGCTTTCGCGGCCGGTATGGCAGGCGATATGCCCCAGTTGCTCGACCATCAGAATGATCACGTCGGCGTCGCAGTCCAGGCGCATTTCATGCAGTTTTTGCACGTGCCCGGATTCCTCGCCCTTGCGCCACAGTTTGCCACGCGAGCGTGACCAATAGATGGCCCGCTGCTCAGCGGCGGTCAGGGCCAGCGACTCGCGGTTCATCCAGGCCATCATCAGCACACGCCCGGTTTTGTGGTCCTGGGCGATAGCCGGTACCAGGCCATCGCTGTTCCAGTTGATCTCGTCCAGCCAGTCTTTCATGTACGACTCCAAAACAAGAGGCCCGATCCTCTGCCGACCCCTTGCGCTAGTGTGCCAGTCACAGGCCCGGCTGGCTATCGACGCACGATCAGGTAAAGGCCGGCAGCAAGCATCAGCCAGGCCGGCCAGGCGGCCGGGGCGCTGAGACTGACGGCACCGGCGGCGAGGGTCGCGCCAGCGCCGAGCAGGCCGGCGCCGAGCAGGCGCAAGGCCCAGCCATCGCCCTTTTGTTGCCAGCGGCTGGGCGGCTCGGCCAGGCGCGGCTGCGACATGCGCTCGAGCAGGTCGCGGGTCATGTCGGCCAGGTGCGGGATCTGTTCGATCTGGCCGTGCAGGTTCTGCAGCAGGTTCCTGGGGCTGACCCGCTCGCGCATCCAGCGCTCCAGGAACGGCTGGGCGGTGCTCCACAGGTCCAGCTCGGGGTAGAGCTGACGCCCCAAGCCTTCGATGTTCAGCAGGGTCTTCTGCAGCAGCACCAGCTGTGGCTGGACTTCCATGTTGAAGCGCCGCGCAGTCTGGAACAGGCGCATCAGCACTTGGCCGAAGGAAATATCTTTTAACGGTTTTTCGAAGATCGGCTCGCAAACGGTACGGATCGCCGCCTCGAACTCGTTGAGTTTGGTGTGCGCCGGCACCCAGCCGGAATCGATATGCAGCTGGGCGACGCGACGGTAGTCGCGTTTGAAGAAGGCGAACAGGTTGCGCGCCAGGTAGTCCTGGTCTTCAGGCGTCAGGCTGCCGACGATGCCGCAATCGATGGCAATGTACTGTGGGCTCCATGGCTTGACGGTGCTGACGAAGATGTTGCCCGGGTGCATGTCGGCATGGAAGAAGCTGTCACGGAACACCTGGGTGAAAAAGATCTCCACGCCGCGTTCGGCGAGCATTTTCATGTCGGTGCGCTGGTCCGCCAGGGTCGCCAGGTCGGTGACCTGGATGCCATAGATGCGTTCCATCACCAGCACCTTGGGGCGGCACCAGTCCCAGTACACCTGGGGCACGTACATCATCTCCGAGCCTTCGAAGTTGCGCTTGAGCTGGCTGGCGTTGGCCGCCTCGCGCAGCAGGTCGAGCTCGTCGTAGATGGTTTTTTCGTAATCGTTGACCACTTCCACCGGGTGCAGCAGGCGGGCATCGGCCGACACCCGCTCAGCGCCACGGGCGATCAGGAACAGCCAGGCCAGGTCCTGGGCGATGACCGGCTTGAGGCCCGGGCGCACGACCTTGACCACCACCTCTTCACCGCTCTTGAGCTTGGCCGCGTGGACCTGAGCCACCGAGGCCGAGGCCAGCGGTTCGACGTCAAAGCGGCTGAACACTTCGCTGATCTTCGCGCCGAGCTGTTCTTCGATCAGCGCCACGGCTTTTTGCGGATCGAACGGCGGTACCCGGTCCTGCAGGAGCATCAGCTCGTCGGCGATGTCTTCAGGCAGCAGGTCGCGACGGGTCGAAAGCAGCTGGCCAAACTTGATGAAGATCGGCCCCAGGTCCTGCAGGGCCTGGCGCAGCCGGGCGCCGCGACTGAGATCCAGGGTTTTTCGTGGCAGCCAGCGCCAGGGCATCAGATGCCGCAGGGCCATCAGCCACCAAGGCAGCGGCAGTTCGAACAGCAGGTCATCGAGGCGGTAGCGGATCACCACACGCTGGATGCGAAACAGACGGCGGACGGCAAGCAGCTTCATGCGTTATCGCTGGTATCAAGGGATCGGGCAAGGCGCTCAATGCGCGCCTCAAGGCGTTCGATGTCGACTTTGAGGGTGTCGAGTTCGCTGAAGCGGGCTTCGGCTTCGCGTTGGCCAACCAGGGTGCGGGCCTCTTCGGCGAGGTATTCGCAGAGGTTCTGGTTGAATGCGGCCAGGCCCTGGCGTGTCCAGCTGGCGCGGCTGCGCAGATGGCCGCTGAGCAGTTGCGTGGCGACCGGCCCGAGCCAGCGCGAGAGCTCGTACTCCCAGTCCAGCTCCAGGTCCTGGAGCACCGCGACCAGATCCAGCAGCACGGCACTGTCGCCTTCGAGCTCGACCTGCGGGCTGTGCAGCACGGCGCTCTTGTCCTGGCTCATGGCCAGGCGCATCAGGCTGCTGGCCGGGGCGCGCAGGGTGCAGTCGGCCTCATTGGCCCAGTGTGCGGCGAGCATCAGGCCTGCGTCGTTAGGCAGAATGAACAGTTGCAGTGCCGGCTGGCGACAGTCGATGGCAATCACTTTGCCATCGAGCGGGCGCAAGCGCGGCAATGCTGTGCTGTCCAGGCGCAGGACACGGTTCAGGCCGTGTTCGACGCTGGCAAGAAGGCCGGCCAGGAGCATCAGGGTTTGATACCCCGGTGCAGGGCAACGATGCCGCTGGTCATGTTGTGGTAGGTGACGCGGTCGAAACCGGCCTCGACCATCATCGCCTTGAGGGTTTCCTGGTCAGGGTGCATGCGGATCGATTCGGCCAGGTAGCGGTAGCTTTCCGAGTCGTTGGTGATCAGCTTGCCGGCCAGCGGCATGAAGGCGAACGAATAGGCATCGTAGACCTTGGACATGAATTTGTTGGTCGGCTTGGAGAACTCCAGCACCAGCAGACGGCCACCCGGTTTGAGTACCCGCAACATCGAGCGGATGGCGTCTTCCTTGTGGGTCACGTTGCGCAGGCCGAAGGCGATGGTCACGCAATCGAAGTGGTTGTCCGGGAACGGCAGCTTCTCGGCATCGGCCTGGACGAACTCGATGTTACCGGCCACACCGCGGTCGAGCAGGCGGTCGCGACCGACCTTGAGCATCGATTCGTTGATGTCGGCCAGCACGACCTGGCCGGTCGGGCCGACCAGTTGCGAGAACTTGGCGGCCAGGTCGCCGGTGCCACCGGCAATGTCCAGGACCCGGTTGCCGCTGCGCACGCCGGACAGTTCGATGGTGAAGCGTTTCCACAGGCGGTGCATGCCGCCGGAAAGCACATCGTTCATCAAGTCGTACTTGGCGGCTACCGAATGGAAAACCTCAGCGACTTTCTCTGCTTTCTGGCTTTCCGGCACGTTCTGGTAGCCGAAATGGGTGGTGGGTTCGGCGTGGTCGCCTTTGCGCTGATCGTTCATATCGCTTCACCGGGAAAAATTACTGGCCATTCTAGGGCGTACGGTCGGATTTGTCTTGGCGGGGTGTGTCGCAGGTCGGGGCGCGGGCATAATAGAAGTATGCCTTTGAACCCAGGATTGAATGAATGACCCAGATCAGCGTTGAGCGCAAACACAGCCTGGGCCGCGAAGCGGCTCGGGAAAAGGCCCAGACTCTGGTCGACAAGCTGGCCCGCGAGTACGACCTCAGCGCCCGCTGGAATGGCGACCGGGTCGAGGTCAAGCGCAGCGGCGCCAGTGGCAGTGTGCAGATCGGTGAAGACACCATCAGGGTCGAGCTGAAGCTGGGCATGATGCTGTCGATGATGAGCGCGACCATCAAGAGCGAGATCGAGCGGGCGTTGGACAAAGCCCTGGCTTGAGTCCGTATCGCGGGGCAAGCCCGCTCCCACCGGGATTGTTAATGCCGGTGGGAGC
>JBOICD010000327.1:0-4561 GCA_050739855.1 Pseudomonas sp. | reverse complement strand
TCTAAAACCTGTGGGAGCGGGCTTGCCCCGCGATGATCAGACGCTAAAGCGCGCCACCAGCCCGTTCAGGTCAACCGCCAGGCGCGACAGCTCGGCACTTGCCGCAGTAGTCTGGTGGGCACCGGTGGCCGATTGCACCGACAGGTCGTTGATGTTGACCAGGTTGCGGTCCACTTCGCGGGCCACCTGAGCCTGCTCTTCGGCGGCGCTGGCGATGACCAGGTTGCGTTCGTTGATCTCGGCGACCGCACCGGTAATGGTGTCCAGCGCCAGGCCTGCACCGCGGGCGATGTTCAGCGTCGATTCGGCGCGTTCGGTGCTGTTGCGCATGGAGTTGACCGCCTGCTCGGTGCCGCCCTGGATACTGCCGATCATCCGCTCGATTTCACTGGTTGACTGCTGGGTGCGATGGGCCAGGGCGCGGACCTCATCGGCGACCACGGCAAAGCCACGACCGGCCTCACCGGCACGCGCGGCCTCGATGGCGGCGTTGAGTGCCAGCAGGTTGGTCTGGTCGGCCAGGCCGCGAATCACATCCAGGACCTTGCCGATATCCCGCGATTCTTCGGCCAGGTTGCCGATCAGTTCGGCGGTGCCCTGCACATCGACGCTCATGCGTTCGATGGCGCTGACGGTTTCCAGCACCAGATCACGGCCGTCGCCTGCCGAACGGGTGGCTTCCTTCGACGCTTCGGAGGTGCTCACGGCATTGCGCGCCACTTCTTCAACCGCGCTGGTCATCTCGGTGACGGCGGTGGCAGCCTGCTCGATTTCGTTGTTCTGCTGTTGCAGGCTGCGGGCGCTTTCGTCGGTGACGCTGTTCAATTCTTCGGCAGCCGAGGCCAGCTGCGTGGCGGAGCCTGCAATCAACTGCAAGGTCTCGCGCAGTTTGTTCTGCATCTTGGCCATGGCCCGCAGCAGGCGCGCGGCTTCATCCTGGCCCTGGGTTTCGATGGTGCGGGTGAGGTCGCCTTCGGCGATGCGCTCGGCAGCCTGCAGGGCCTCGCCGATCGGTTTGACGATGCTGTGGGTCAGCAGCAGGGCGCAGACTAGGGTCAGCACCGCGGCGGCCAGCAGCAAGCCGATGACCAGGGTGACGGCGTTGGAATACTGCTTGGTAGCGGTCTGGTTGATCTCGCGGGTTTGCTCGGTGTTGATGCCGACCAACTGATCCATGACGCGGTTGATCTGTTCGGAGTTGTCGAGCATGTCGCGGCTGATCAGGCTGCGCAGGGTCTCCAGGTCGTTGCTCTGCGAGGCTTGGCGCATGCGGTTTTCCAGTTGCCGGTACTGGCTGAGCAACTGCACATACTGGTTGTAGACGGCACGCTCCCGGGCACCAAAGATCAGCGGTTCATAGACTTTGCGGGCTTCATCTATCTGCTGATTGCGCTGGTCGATCAGCTTGAGTGTGTTTTGCACGGTGTCGGCTTCGCGGTTGAGCAGCAGGCGATAGGACAAGGTGCGCAGGCGCAGGGTCAGCTGGGTGAGCTGATCGAGGTTGGTGATGCTCGGTACCGTGGCGTTCTCGATGGTTTCGCCGGCCTGGCGAATCTTGCTCATCTGGTTCAGGGCGAACAGACCCAGGCCCAGCATCAGCGCGCCGATCAAGGCGAACCCCAGCAGCGCACGCGGGGCAATATTCATGTTACGAAGGGACATAGTGGACTTCCGGAGGGGAAAAAGGCGTGCAATCCATGCAACGGAGTCAGGATTGCCTTGCCTATCGGTCAACCTTTGGCAGACTTGAGAGGCAGTTGATGAAACTGTGAGTTGGCTATCGGTTTTCCTGACAGGCGGGCATCTAGAGCGGGAACCGGACTGCTATCAGTGGGTCAATCTGCACCGGGCCGAAGCGTCTAACCCGATATCCCTGGCGACCACGCGGACTTTTCTTTATCGTGTGCGCCCCCTGAAAAACCCGAGAAGGCAATCATGTTGGAAACTTCCCTCAGTCAATTGGAACAACTCGTCAGCGACCTGGTACAGAAGAATCAGGAACTGACCGAACGCAACGAGCAGATCGGTGCTGAACTGGCCCAGGCCAAAGATGAAAACGAAAGCCTGCAGCTGGCGCTGATGGAACAGGAAGAAAAACAGGGCGCCACCGCCGCGCGCATCCAGGCCCTGGTCGAGCGCGCCAGCGTTGGTACCGTTAACGCATGAGAACTTCAGCACAGCCGATCAATGTCGTGTCGATCCTTGGCAGCGACTATTCGATCAAGGCCCCCGAAGGCCAGGAACAGGCCCTGGCGCAGGCCGTGCAGATGCTCAACGCGTCGCTGGCCGAGACCAAGCGTAAATACCCGACCCTGATTGGTGACAAGCTGCTGGTTCTGGCAGCCCTGAACCTGTGCTCGCAGCAGATCGAACTGCAACAGCAGCACCAGCAGGCCCTCGACCGTTACCAAGAGCAAGTCAGCGCCACGGTCGATGTCATTGCCCGGACCATCGGCAACAGCTGATCGGCTCCCGCCACACCGTTCTACTTCTTTTGCTTGCTCACTGCCCTGTCGGCAGTGGGCGGCATTGTCGCGGGTCAATGGAATAATTGTATTTTCAACTGTATACAATTGGCCTGGCTATTGCAGCACAAGGCTTTTTTACTCAGGGGAAGGTTCATGCAGTTCTGGCGGCGCAGCATTCAGTGGCAATTGATCGCAAGCATGGGCGCAGCCCTGTTGGTGAGCATTCTTATCGTGGTTGGCATCTACTCGGTGGCGGTCAATCGCCTGACCGAGCGTTACCTGGTCGACACTGCGTTGCCGGCAAGCATTGAGGCGATTCGTAACGACATCGAGCGGATGTTGAGCCGTCCGCTCACCGCCGCCGCCGATATTGCCAACAACACCCAGCTGCGCGACTGGCTGGCGGCGGGCGAAGACAGTGCCCAGGCGCCGCCATTTATCGAGTACCTTGAAGCGCTGCGGCAGAAAAACCACGCCTTCACTGCGTTGTTCGCGGCAACCGAAAGCAACCATTACTACAACGAAAAAGGCCTTGATCGTACGCTGAGCCGCAGCAACCCGGCCGACAAGTGGTTCTTTGGCTTTATCGACAGTGGCAATCCGCGCTTGCTCAACATCGACACCGATGGCAGTACCGGTGAACTGGCACTGTTCATCGACTACCGGGTGGAAAAGGCCGGCAAACTGGTCGGCATTGCCGGGCTGGGGCTGCGCATGACCGAGCTGTCGGAGCTGATCCACAACTTCAGCTTCGGTGAGCGCGGCCGGGTCTTCCTAGTGCGCGGCGATGGCCTGATCCAGGTGCACCCGGAGCAGCAGTTGAGCGGCAAAACCAAACTCGCCGAGCAGATCGGCGAGACCGCGGCCCAGGCCGTGTTGAGCCGTGATGAAGGCTTGCACAGCAGCCGCTTCGAGCGTGACGGCGAGGGCTACCTGGCCCTGAGCCTGCCGCTGCGTGACCTGAACTGGACGCTGGTTGCTGAAGTACCGGAAGCGCAGATCTATGCCCCGGTCCGTGAGACGGTGTGGTTGACCAGCCTGATTGGTGCCGGCGTGGCGTTGGTGTCGCTGTTGCTGGTGGTGTTGCTGGCCCGTGGCATTGTCCGGCCGATCCGCCGGGTCACCGGGGCGCTAATGGCGATTGGCAATGGTGGCGGTGACCTGACCCAGCGCCTGGATGCAACGCGCGCGGATGAACTGGGCGACCTGGCTCGCGGTTTCAACCGCTTTCTCGACAGCCAGCGCGACCTCATCGGCGAGGCGCTACACACCAGTGAGCGCTTGCACCGTTCGGTCGAGCTCGTCACTCAGGTTGTGGAGAACACCGCTGACCGCTCGGGGCGTCAGCAGGAAATGACCGAAATGGTTGCCACCGCGGTGCATGAAATGGGCCTGACTGTGCAGGACATTGCACAGAACGCCGGCAATGCCGCGCAAGCTTCGGAAACAGCGCGTACTGAAGCGCTTGCCGCCCGCGAAGTGGTGCGCCGTTCGATTGCCCACATTGAGGGCATGTCCGGTGAAATAGGCCAGGCGGCCAATGCGGTGGGTGAACTGGCCAGTGAAGTGGCGTCAATCGACGAAGTGCTGGCGGTCATCCGCAGCATCTCCGAACAGACCAACCTGCTGGCGCTCAACGCTGCCATCGAAGCGGCGCGTGCCGGGGAGATGGGCCGCGGCTTTGCCGTAGTCGCCGACGAAGTGCGCACCTTGGCCCGGCGCACCCAGGTGTCCACCGATGAAGTGCAGCAGATGATCCTGCGCCTGAAGCACGGCGCCGGCAGCGCTGTGACATCGATGCAGGCCGGGCAGGCGGCAACCGGCACCGGTGTGAAGTCCAGCCAGCAGACCGGCGCTTCGCTGAGCACCATTACCGATCAGGTTGAACACATCAGTGACATGAACCACCAGGTGGCCACGGCTACCGAGGAGCAGTCGGCGGTAACGGAAGAGATCAATCGTACCGTTCAGGGGATTTCCGATCTGGCCCGGGAGACGGCATCCGAAGTGCAGGAATGTCGTGAGGAGTGTCAGGCGTTGCGCGGGTTGGCCGATGACCTGGCGCGGCAGATGGGCGGGTTCAGGCTTTTGCT
>JBOICD010000326.1:0-4579 GCA_050739855.1 Pseudomonas sp. | reverse complement strand
CTCGATGAACACGCGGACTTCGTTACCGTCATCGTTGAGATCGGCCTGACGCATACTGTTGGAGGTACGCAGGAACGAGCTACGCAGTTTGACGGACAGGTCCTTGGCCGGGCCTTCCTGAACCACGTATTTGAACTGGTTGAAGATCTCGCGCTCTTCACCTTCGCCGAAGCCACGGGTGTTGATGTTGTCACCACGCACGTAAGCCACTTTATAGGTCAGGCCCGGCATGCCGAAGGCACCGAAGTCCAGACCATAGGCGAGCTGCCAGGAACGCTCGTCTTCGTTGTTGAAGTCAGACCAGTAGGAGTTGGCCAGGTAGATGGTCGAACCACCATCACCCACGCCACCGGCGTTTTGATAGCCACTGTAGTTGTAGCCGGTATCACCCGTGCTGCGCTGGTGAGCGAGAGTGATCGAGTGCGGGCCAAAGCCGTAAGTGGCCGCCAGGCTCCAGATGGTGTTGTCACGACGGTCGGCGGTGGCAAACTCGCGATCCAGCTTGGTCTTGTAGCCGTTGAAGTCCAGGGTCAGGGACTGATCAGCCGCGAGCGGGTGAACGTAGTTGACGCCCAGGTACTGCTTCTTCAGCACGTCTTCGACGTCGGAGCCATACAGCGAGGCCGACAGGTTCTCGGTGAACTTGTAGCTACCGCCGAATACGTTGATCGACTTCAGGCCACCGCTGTCACGGCCTTCAGCACTTTTACGCGCTTCCTGGGTGAAGCGGCCGGCGTTCAGTTCCAGGCCCTGGATTTCCTTGGAGGTGATCAGGGTACCGGTGTAGCTCTCTGGCAACAGGCGGCCGTCGTCGTATTGCAGTACCGGCAGTTCCGGCATCTGGTCGCCGTACTTCAGTACAGTGTTGGAGACGCGGAATTTGACCGCGGCGCCACCACGGGCCAGGTTGTGCGGGGAGTTCTGTGGGTTTTGCTCGGTATCACCATCAGCCGGCTTGAAGAAGTCGATACCGGCGCCGCCGTTGTGACCTTTACCACCGTCCAGACGCACAGCGTACAGACCGAAAGCATCCACACCGACACCAACGGTGCCCTGGGTGAAGCCGGAGGAGAACTTGCCGATGAAGGCCTGGCCCCATTCGCGCTGGTCCTGGGTGTCGTGCTTCTTGTCGCGGTTGATGAAAGCGTTGCGCAGCAAAAGGCTGGCGCTGCTGTCTTCGATGAAGCCCTTCGAAGAGGCCTGGTCATTGGCCGAAGCCTGAGTCGCGGCCATAAGCCCCAGCGCGATCAGGCTGATCCTGGTTTTCAACATTTTATTTTCCTTATTACCTAGTCAAATACGCTCTGCGACCTACGCCAAAAACCACGCCCCCTGCGTGGGTTGACGCTCGCGGGTCAGAAAATAAAAAGCCCGCCTGCGAGTGATCGCAGCGGGCCTTTTATTCTGGACTCTTGGCCTATGGGCCTACAGGCGTTGACCGAATCCTATCCGTGTGCGGATCAGCATGTCAAAATTTCGTGAAATTACCTGGATTATTGTGTCGAATCGCAGCGATCCGGCGGACATGAAACAATTTGAAATATAAAATCACAAGAGCAAATTAGAAACGATTACCATAAGTAAATAGCAAGCATTACCATCCGCGCAAAATTTCTATCCCCTTCGCCTAGTACTCAAACCCCTTCGGATGTCCTTAATGCCTGCCCCCCTGCCGTCTGTCACCCTTGACCTTGGGTGTCTCCCTGTTCCTCAGTTCCGGATTGGCGCTGGCCGCCAGCACCACCCTTCCTGAACTCTCGGTTACTGCCGAAAGCGATCGTGATCGCGATGATCCACGGGTCAAGGAAGTCAGTACCGCTACCCGCACCTCCACGCCGGCCCGCTACGTTCCCCAGGCTATCGACTCGGTGAAAACCAGCAACGTCCTGGACTACGGCACCAGCGATCTGGGCAAGGCGCTGAGCGGCATCCCCAACGTCAGCAACGGTGCCGACACCCGTTTCGACAGCGTGCGCATCCGCGGCTTCGATGCCAGCAACGATTTCTACCTGGACGGTATCCGCGACGATAGCCAGTACGTGCGCGACCTGCATAACATCGAGCGCATCGAAGTGCTCAAGGGCCCGGCTGCGGTGCTTTACGGACGCGGTAGCCAAGGCGGGATCGTCAACCGCGTGAGCAAAATGCCGGAAGCTGGCCGGCGCTCGACCATCGAAGCCCAGGGCGGCAGCGAAGACCTGCGCAGCCTGTACGCCGACCTCAGTGCCGATCCGTCGGAAAACATCAGCCTGCGCCTGAACATGGGCAACCAGGACAACAACAGCTTCCGCGATGGCATCGACGGCAGCCGCCAGCTGTTCGCCCCGTCCATGAGCTGGCAGCTGACCCCGGAGCTCAACTGGTTGGTGCAGTACGAATACAGCCGCTACAACCGTACCCCTGATCGCGGCATCCCCAGCGTCAATGGCCGCCCGGCCGATGTCAGCCGCGACACCACCTACGGCGACACTCAGCGCGATTTCATCGACGACAAGGCGCAATCGCTGCGCTCGCGTCTGAACTACCAGCTCAATGAAAACTGGCAGGTACGCCACACCCTGGGCCTGTTCAAGCTCAATAGCGACTTCGACAACACCTACCAGACCGGCTACAACGCCAAGACCAATCAGGTCACCCGTCAACGCTGGCAGCAAGACCTCAACACCCGCAACCTGTTCAACAACCTTGAGCTGGAAGGCAACTTCGACACCTTCGGCCTGCAGCACACCTTGCTGACCGGCGTTGAGTTCGGCAACCAGCGTCGTGATCCGTTGCTCTACAAATCGGCCACCTCGGTGCCGAGCGTAGACCTGGACAATCCCAACCGCGACTTGCAGTACAACGGCAAGATGGTGCCATCCAGCAACAACCACACCGTGGTCGATAGCCGCGGTCTGTACATCCAGGATCAATTGCGCCTGAACGATCAGTGGCAGGTGCTGGCCGGTGTGCGCTTCGACCAGTTCGAGGTGGAGACCACCAACAAGATCAAGGGCATTTCCGAGAAGCAGGACAGCACCAGCACCAGCCCACGCCTGGGTGTGGTCTATTCACCGTGGAAAGAGCACTCCTTCTACGCTTCCTGGAGCAAGACCTTCTCGCCGGTGGGCGGTGGTTTGATCGGTATTACCCCGGGTGCGGCCGGCAACAGCAACGAAACCAGCCCGGAAGAGACCCGCCAGAAGGAGATCGGGGTCAAGAGCGACTGGCTCGACGAGCGCCTGAGCACCACCCTGGCGATCTACGAGCTTGAGCTCTACAACCGCCGCACCAGCGACCCGAACAACCCGAGCATCACCCTGCTTACCGGCATGCAACGCTCGCGCGGCGTGGAGCTGACGGCTACCGGCAACATCGTCGGCAATTGGTATGTGCGTGGTGGTATCGGTATTCAGGATGCAACCATCGTCGAGGACAACAATGGTTTTGAAGGCAACCGTGTAAATGACGTCGCCAAACGCAATGGCAGCCTGTTCGTCACCTGGAAACCGGAAATGGGCTGGTACGGCGAAACCGGTCTGACCCTGGTCGGCGAACGCTATGCCGACAACCAGAACACCGCGGTGCTGCCAGGTTACGGTCGTTGGGACGCCCTGGCGGGCTTCCGTACCAAAGACTGGGACTTGCGCGCGGCGCTGAACAACATCGCCGACAAGACCTACTACAGCTCGGCCACCAGCGCCGCGCAGATCCAGTTCGGCGATCCACGCAGCCTGGTGGTTACCGGCACCTATAGTTTCTGATTTTTCCCAACCGGCAAAGAGCGGCAACATTCAGTTTGCCGCTCTTTTGCCCTACACCTCATCGCAAGCAGCACAAAAGCAGCCTGTTGCGTCTTCATACTTCATTGGGGTTATCCAGATAAGGTACGTTGGTCTTAACGATTTTGAGGCGCAACTTGAGCGGTGCACCGCCATCAGCAGCAATGTATGTACAGTCCTTGCTCCGAAAGTTGTGTTTGGTAACACGATATCGAAAGTGTTTGTCTCGCAGGCAGAGTGGCTCGCCCGTATCCAGTGAGATCAGTCTGGTGACAATCTCGTCCCCCAGCCGCGGTTCTGCACCAATGTCGGGGTCAAAGCGGAACGTGGAGCGACCGTCCTCTTTCGTGCTTAACGCACCTAAGCAGGATTTTCTGAAACCAATGAACCTACCGAAAAACAGTTGACTCCTAACGAAAATTACATACCCCGTGTCGGTAGATCGAAAATACCAAAGCAATTTCGGTATCGCCCTGGGCTCCCTTACATGTCCGAGAACATGGGAAGCGTAGTAATCACCACTGGGGACGAACCAAGAAAAATTATGAAAGGGATTTAACAGACTTTCCGCATGCAACTGCCCGAAATGTCCAAGCAAACCGGACTCCGACGCAACGCTGGCAATAAATGATCGTTCTCGATGGCTGGCCATAGAACTACTTCCTTGTGTCAATGAAGGCAGAATCGCCTGCCGCTTCATTCTGGAAGAGCTCGCCTGACCGAAGGCTGTACTTAACTAACACCCGAAAAAAAGCCCGATTCAGAAATTCAATACTGTTCACTTAAGAGAAGCGGGGCAAGCCCGGTGGGAGCGGGCT
>JBOICD010000325.1:0-4594 GCA_050739855.1 Pseudomonas sp. | reverse complement strand
ACGCCAGGTAGTGGCACCCTTGCTGTCTTCCAGCACCACACCCATGGCGGTGATCTGGTCGCGGATGCGATCCGACTCTGCCCAGTTCTTGTCCGCACGCGCCTGCAGGCGCGCCTGGATCAAGGCTTCGACTTCAGCCGCATCGACCTTGCCTTCGGCGCCGGCACGCAGGAAATCATCGGCGTCCAGCTGCAGCACGCCAAGCAAACCCGCCAGCTCACGCAGACGACCCGCCAGACCGGCAGCGACTTCAGGCTCGCTCTCGCGCAGACGGTTGATCTCACGCACCAGGTCGAACAGAACGGCGCAGGCTTCAGGCGTGCCGAAGTCGTCGTTCATTGCCAGGGTGAAGCGCTCGACGTAAGTCTCGCCACCTTTGGCTTCGACGCGCGGCAAGCCACGCAGAGCATGGTAGAAACGCTCCAGGGCACCCTTGGACTCACGCAGGCTGTCTTCGGAGTAGTTGATCGAGCTGCGGTAGTGGCTCGACACCAGCAGGTAGCGGACCACCTCCGGGTGATACTTGTCGAGCACATCGCGAATGGTGAAGAAGTTGTTCAAGGACTTGGACATCTTCTCGCCATTGATGCGAATCATGCCGCAGTGCATCCACGAGTTGGCGTATTGCTTGCCAGTGGCAGCCTCGCTCTGGGCGATTTCGTTCTCGTGGTGCGGGAACTCCAGATCGTTGCCACCGCCGTGAATGTCGAAGCTCTCACCCAGGCAGCAGGTGGACATCACCGAGCACTCGATGTGCCAGCCCGGACGGCCCGGGCCCCACGGCGACTCCCAGCTCGGCTCGCCCGGCTTGACGCCCTTCCAGAGGACGAAGTCGAGCGGATCCTGCTTGGCTTCGTCGACCTCGATCCGCGCACCGATGCGCAGGTCTTCGATCTTCTTGCGCGACAGCTTGCCGTAGCCGACGAACTTGCCGACCCGGTAGTACACGTCGCCATTACCTGGCGCGTAGGCGTAGCCCTTGTCGATCAGGGTCTGGATCATCGCGTGCATGCCGGCGATATGGTCGGTGGCACGCGGCTCCTGGTCCGGCGGCAGGATGTTCAGGCGGCGCTCGTCTTCGTGCATCGCGTCGATCATGCGGGCGGTCAGCGCGTCGAACGACTCGCCGTTTTCGTTGGCCCGGTTGATGATCTTGTCATCGATATCGGTGATGTTGCGCACATAGGTCAGGTCGTAGCCGCTGTAACGCAGCCAACGAGTGACCAGGTCGAAAGCGACCATGCTGCGGCCGTGGCCCAGGTGGCAGAAGTCGTACACGGTCATGCCGCAGACGTACATCCGCACCTTGTTGCCGTCGAGCGGTTTGAAAACTTCCTTGGTCTTGCTAAGCGTGTTGTAGATGGTAAGCACGAGCGTTCCTCAGCTGCCCCACGAATCGCGCAGGGTCACAGTCCGGTTGAATACCGGGCGACCCGGCTGGGAGTCTTTCAGGTCGGCGCAGAAGTAGCCTTCGCGTTCGAACTGGAAGCGGTCTTCTGGCTGGGCCTGGCCCAGGGAAGGTTCCGCACGACAACCGGTAAGCACCTGCAGCGAATCGGGATTGATGTTGTCGAGGAAGCTGCCGCCATCGTCGGTCTTCTCGGGGTTGGCCGAGCGGAACAGGCGGTCGTACAGACGCACTTCGCACTCGACGCTGGCCGCAGCCGGCACCCAGTGGATCACGCCCTTGACCTTGCGACCCTCAGGGTTCTTGCCCAGGGTGTCCGGATCATAGGAGCAACGCAGTTCGACGATGTTGCCGTCAGCGTCCTTGATCGCCTCGTCGGCGCGGATCACGTAGCTGCCACGCAGGCGCACTTCACCGGCGGGCTCCAGGCGCTTGTAGCCTTTTGGCGGCGCTTCCATGAAGTCGTCGCGATCGATGTAGATCTCGCGCGCGAACGGCAGCGCGCGCACGCCCATGTCTTCTTTCGGGTGGCGAGGCAGCTCGAGGTTCTCGACCTGGCCTTCCGGGTAGTTGGTGATGACCACTTTCAACGGCCGCAGCACGCACATGGCGCGTGGCGCGGTGCGATCGAGGTCGTCACGGATGCTGAACTCGAGCATCGACATGTCGACCACGCCGTCGGAACGGTTGGTGCCGATCATTTCGCAGAAATTGCGGATCGAGGCCGGGGTATAACCGCGGCGGCGGAAACCGGACAGGGTCGACATGCGCGGGTCGTCCCAGCCGCTGACGTGCTGCTCGTCGACCAGCTGCTTGAGCTTGCGCTTGCTGGTGATGGTGTAGTTCAGGTTCAGGCGGCTGAACTCGTACTGGCGCGGCTTGGCCGGCACCGGCAGGTGTTCCAGGAACCACTCGTACAGCGGACGATGGCCTTCGAACTCCAGGGTGCAGATGGAGTGGGTGATGCCTTCGATGGCGTCCGACTGACCGTGGGTGAAGTCGTAGTTGGGGTAGATGCACCACTTGTCACCGGTCTGGTGGTGGTGGGCATGACGGATGCGGTAGAGGATCGGGTCGCGCATATTCATGTTCGGCGAAGCCATGTCGATCCTGGCCCGCAGTACACGTTCACCGTCCTTGAACTCGCCAGCCTTCATACGGGCGAACAGGTCGAGGTTCTCTTCGACGCTGCGCTCGCGGAACGGGCTGTTCTTGCCTGGCTCGGTCAGGTTGCCGCGGTATTCCCTGGCCTGTTCCGGGGTCAGGTCGCAGACGTAGGCGTTGCCCGACTTGATCAGGTCCACGGCCCAGTCATGCAGCTGGTCGAAGTATTCGGAGGCGTAGCGCACCGGGCCGGTCCACTGGAAGCCCAGCCACTGCACATCGCTCTGGATGGCGTCGATGTACTCCTGGTCCTCTTTGGCCGGGTTGGTGTCATCGAAACGCAGGTGACAGGCTCCACCGAATTCCTGGGCCAGGCCGAAGTTCACGCAGATCGACTTGGCATGGCCGATGTGCAGGTAACCGTTGGGCTCTGGCGGGAAACGGGTGACGATGCTGCTGTGCTTGCCCGCGTCCAGGTCGGCCTGCACGATCGGGCGCAGGAAGTTCGCAGGGACGGCGGGAGCGCCTTTGGCAGCGGCGTTGGGAGCGGTGTCGGCAGTGGGCTTGCTCATAGGATCCTTGAAATACGGGTACACGGCCTGGGTAGGCCGACTGAATCAAAGCGCTTATCATAGCCGAAGCGGTCGAGCTGCCGACAGCGTCCGGCCGACAAACTGGCCCTATATTCGGTACTGGCGGTAAAAAAACTGCCGCAGGCCACGTATCGCGGGCTGTAGACTGTGCGCCAGGTTTGTATCGCGATCCTGCGCGAGCCTATTTCAAATGCCTTGAAAGAGCGAATTCCAGCATGTCCAAAGTCAAACTTAGCACCAATCATGGCGACATCGTCATCGAACTGAATGCCGAGAAAGCCCCGATCACCGTGGCCAACTTCATCGAGTACGTGAACGCTGGTCACTACAGCAACACCGTATTCCACCGCGTCATCGGCAACTTCATGATCCAGGGCGGCGGTTTCGAGCCAGGCATGAAAGAGAAGAAAGACAAGCGCCCAAGCATCCAGAACGAAGCCGACAACGGCCTGAGCAACGACAAGTACACCATCGCCATGGCCCGTACCATGGAGCCGCATTCGGCTTCGGCGCAGTTCTTCATCAACGTCACCGACAACAGCTTCCTCAACCACAGCGGCAAGAACGTCCAGGGCTGGGGCTACGCGGTATTCGGTAAAGTCACCGAAGGCACCGACGTTGTCGACAAGATCAAGACCGTTGCCACCGGTTCGAAAGCGGGCCACCAGGACGTGCCGGTTGAAGACGTGATCATCGAGAAAGCCGAGATCATTGAGTGATACTGCTGATCTCTGATCTGCACCTGCAAGAAGAACGCCCGGACATTACCCGGGCGTTTCTTGATCTGCTCGACGGTCGTGCGCGCCACGCCGAGGCGCTGTACATCCTTGGCGACTTTTTCGAGGCCTGGATCGGCGACGACGCCATGACGCCGTTCCAGACCACGATCTGCCAGGCCCTGCGCGCCTTGAGCGACAGCGGCACGCAGGTCTACCTGATGCATGGCAACCGTGATTTCCTGATCGGCGAAGCCTTCTGCCAGGCGGCTGGCTGTACCCTGCTGAGCGACCCGAGTGTGGTACAGCTGGGCGGTGAGCCGGTACTGCTGATGCACGGCGACAGTTTGTGCACCCTGGACCTGGCCTACATGAAAATGCGCCGCTACCTGCGCAATCCTGTGAGTTTGTGGATCCTCAGGCACCTGCCGCTGAGCACCCGCCAGAAGCTGGCGCGCAAGCTGCGCAGCGAAAGCAAGGCGCAAACGCGGATGAAGGCCAACGACATTGTCGACGTGACGCCGGAAGAAGTACCGCGGGTCATGGCGCAATATGGCGTGCGCACGCTGGTGCATGGGCACACCCATCGTCCGGCGATTCACAAGCTGGTGGTCGATGAGCAACCGGCGCGGCGTATCGTGCTAGGGGATTGGGATCGTCAGGGTTGGGCGTTACAGGTGGATGAGCAAGGGTTTCAGCTGCAGCCTTTTGCTTTTCCTTGAGACCTGATCGCGGGGCAAGCCCGCTCCCACCGAGGCTCACAAGCTTCGGTG
>JBOICD010000324.1:0-4606 GCA_050739855.1 Pseudomonas sp. | reverse complement strand
GACGACGATAACGCCTACCTGCGCGTAATCAACGTACCGCGCCGGGAAATCGGCTCGACCACCCTGGAAAAGCTCGGCAACTACGCCACCGAACGCAAGATCTCGATGTACGCCGCCAGCGAGGAGCTGGGCCTCGGCGAGCATCTGGACAGCCGCTTCACCGACCGTCTGCAGCGCTTCAAGCGCTGGATGGACAAGGTCCGCGAGCAGGTTGCCCTGGAAGATCCGATTGCAGCCCTGCGTGGCATGGTCACCGACATCGACTACGAAAACTGGATTCGCACCAACAGCTCCAGCGACAAGGCCGCGGACTTTCGCATGGGTAACGTCTGGTTCCTGATCGAGGCGTTG
Organism: Pseudomonas sp.; assembly: GCA_050739855.1. Classification (GTDB taxonomy): domain Bacteria; phylum Pseudomonadota; class Gammaproteobacteria; order Pseudomonadales; family Pseudomonadaceae; genus Aquipseudomonas. Next base: position 4,255 of record JBOICD010000324.1, on the reverse strand, counting down.
AAAAACACCCTGGAGAAGGACGAAGACGGTGAGATGACCATCGAGGAAGCCATCGGCAAGCTGGTCCTGCGTGACATGCTCGAACGTCAGCAGGAGGAAGAAGACGGCGCCGAGGGTGTGCAGATGATGACCCTGCATGCCTCCAAGGGCCTGGAGTTCCCCTACGTGTTCATCATGGGCATGGAGGAAGAGATTCTTCCCCACCGTTCCAGCATCGAAGCCGACACCATCGAAGAAGAACGGCGTCTTGCCTACGTGGGCATTACCCGCGCGCGCCAGACCCTGGCCTTCACCTTTGCGGCCAAGCGCAAGCAGTACGGCGAGATCATCGATTGCGCGCCGAGCCGCTTCCTTGACGAGCTGCCCGACGATGACCTGGCCTGGGAAGGCCTGGACGATGCGCCCACCGAAGTGAAGGCGGCGCGCGGCAATAATGCACTGGCCGATATCCGCGCCATGCTGAAACGTTAGATAATCAACCTTTGCTGCGGCGCACTGCCGTAGCCACTCTTGCTACATCGAGGAAATACCACAGTGGAAGCACTGCACCAGAAGATTCGCGAAGAAGGCATCGTGCTTTCCGATCAGGTTCTCAAAGTCGATGCGTTTCTCAACCATCAGATCGACCCTGCGCTGATGCAACTGATTGGCGACGAGTTCGCCCGGCTGTACGCCGACTCCGGCGTCACCAAGATTGTCACCATTGAAGCCTCGGGTATTGCCCCGGCGGTGATGACCGGCCTGAAGCTGGGTGTCCCGGTGATTTTCGCGCGCAAGCACCAGTCGCTGACCCTGACCGAGAACCTGCTGACCGCCTCGGTGTACTCCTTCACCAAGCAGACCGAAAACACCGTGGCGATCTCCCCGCGCCACCTCAACAGCAGCGACCGCGTGCTGGTGATCGACGACTTCCTGGCCAATGGCAAAGCCTCCCAGGCGCTGATCTCGATCATCAAGCAAGCGGGCGCCACCGTTGCCGGCCTGGGTATCGTCATCGAGAAGTCGTTCCAGGGCGGCCGTGCCGAGCTGGACAGCCAGGGCTACCGCGTTGAATCGCTGGCGCGGGTCAAGTCGCTGAAGGATGGCGTGGTTACTTTCATCGAGTAATTCGCGTCGAGCCTATCGCGGGGCAAGCCCGCTCCCACAGTGCCCGCCCCCACAGAGGGCCAAAAACAACAAAGCCCGCACATGGCGGGCTTTGTTGGAGAAGCGCTGGCTTACAGGCCGGACATCTTCTTGATGGCGCCCATCAGGTCGTCATCCGAGCAATCTGCACAGGTGCCTTTAGGCGGCATGGCATTGAGGCCGGTGATGGCCTTGGCGAGGATACCGTCCAGACCACCCTGGTGGTCGGCACGCGCTTTCCAGGCCGCGGTGTCGCCGATCTTCGGCGCGCCGAGCAGACCCGTGCTGTGGCAAGCATTGCAGTGCTTGGCGATGATTTCATCCGGGGTCTTGGCACCGCCGCCACCCGCAGAGGCAGCCACTTCCATTCCCTTGCATTCCTGACCCTGAACACACACCTGGCCGACCGGTTCCAGTCGCTTGGCGATGTCGTCGTTGGTCGCAGCTTGTGCGCTGACTGCCCAAAGGGCCAATACGGCAGCTGGTACGGCCAGCATTTTCTTGATTAGATTCACACGTACACCCTCATGGTGGCTAGTCACGCCCGCGGCCACGGTTTCGCAGGCGGCGCAAGTATAACGGGAACCCTGCCATACCGAAACAACCCTAGTGTCCAAAGGGTCTTAGCCGCGACAATCCGCCGCGCTGTACACCTTAGAAGTTGGCCGGGGTCGCCGCACTGATCAGCCGGGCCGGCTCATCGTACGGATTGCGGAAACGGTGCGGCTTGGTACTTTCAAAATAGTAGCTGTCGCCCGCTTCGAGGATAAAAGTTTCCAGGCCGACCACCAGTTCCAGGCGACCTTCGAGAAGAATGCCGGTTTCTTCACCGTCATGGGTGAGCATCTCTTCACCGGTATCGGCCCCCGGCGGGTAGACCTCGTTGAGAAACGCGATCGCCCGGCTCGGGTGCGCCTTGCCAACCAGCTTCATGGTCACCGCACCGTCGGAGATATCGATCAGCTCGTGGGCCTTGTAGACGATCTGCGTGGGGTTTTCCGGCTGCAGTTCTTCGGAGAAGAACTCGACCATGGACATAGGAATACCGCCCAGCACTTTACGCAACGAGCTGATTGAAGGGCTGACGCTGTTCTTCTCGATCATCGAGATCGTGCTGTTGGTGACGCCCGCACGTTTGGCGAGTTCACGCTGGGACAGGCCCTTGAGCTTGCGAATGGCTTGCAGTCGTTCACCGACGTCCAATGCTGGAGCCCTCCTAAACGAACGAGTGGGGTCGAAATTGAACGTTATCATCGCAACAGCGTTCAGTATTTACAACACTTCGACCCGCAGCCTGTCCGCTTTCGCGTGTTAATCGCCGCTGTAGTCCAGCGGTACGCGCTTGAGGTTGCAGAAAATCTGGTAGGGGATGTTGCCAGCATGCATGGCCACTTCGCTGGCCAGCACGTTTTTGCCCCACAGTTCCACCGGGCTGCCCAGGCCGGCTTCCGGTACGTCGGTGAGGTCGATGCAGAGCATGTCCATCGACACCCGGCCGATCAGCTGGGTGCGCTTGCCGGCCACCAGTACCGGGGTGCCGTTTGGCGCCTGACGTGGATAACCATCGGCATAACCCATGGCCACTACACCGACCCGGGTCGGCCGCGGGCTGATGAACTTGGCGCCATAGCCCACTGGCTCACCGGCCGGCAGCTCACGCACGCTGATTACCCGCGATTGCACGGTCATCACCGGCTGCAGCCGTGCAGCCTCTGCCTGTGGCACTTCGAACGGTGTGGCGCCGTACAGCATCAGGCCCGGGCGCACCCAATCACTGGGAATATTCGGCCAACCAAGCACGGCCGGCGAGTTGCGCAGGCTGATCTCGGCGCTCAGGCCCTGGCGTGCACTCTGGAACACCGCGAGCTGCTCGTTGCTGGCTGCGCTGTCGAGTTCATCGGCACGGGCGAAGTGGCTCATCAGCACAATGCGCGCGACCTTGCCGCTGGCCAGCAGGCGCTGGTAAGCGGCCTGATAGTCCTTGGCGTGCAGGCCAACCCGGTGCATGCCCGAGTCGAGCTTGAGCCACACGGTGATCGGTTTGCTCAGTTGTGCTTGCTCGATGGCTTCGAGCTGCCACAACGAATGCACCACGCACCACAGGTCATGCTGGACGATCAGCGGCAGTTCGCTGGCTTCGAAAAAGCCTTCGAGCAGCAACACCGGTGCCTTGATTCCGGCCGCGCGCAACTCCAGCGCCTCTTCGATGCAAGCCACGGCAAAACCATCGGCTTGCTGCTCAAGCGCCAGGGCGCAACGCACGGCGCCATGACCGTAGGCATCGGCCTTGATCACGGCCAGGGCTTTGGCACCGGTCAGTTCGCGGGCAAGTTGATAGTTGTGACGCAGGGCTTGTAGATCGATCAGGGCACGGGCAGGACGCATGACGGCAGCCTTCTGGGCAGTCTGGTTAGAAGTAAAAAGCCCGGTGCTCAATCGCAGCTGATGGGCCGCCAGCGGCACCGGGTGAGGGATTGCGGTTACGGCAGTGCGGCGACCACCGACAGCTCGACGAGGATTTCCGGCTCGCACAGCTTGGCTTCAACGGTGGCGCGGGCAGGTGCGACGCCTTTCGGCAGCCAGCTGTCCCAGACACTGTTCATGCCCTGGAAGTGCGCATCGATGTCCTTCAGATAGATGGTCACCGAGAGCAAACGGCTCTTGTCGGTGCCCGCCAGATCCAGCAGACGCTCGATGTTGGCCAGGGTTTCGCGGGTCTGCTGCTCAATCCCGGCATTCATGTCGTCGCCCACCTGGCCCGCCAGGTAGACGGTGCCGTTGTGGGTAACGATCTGACTCATGCGCTCATTGGTGAGCTGGCGCTGGATTGCCATGCTTTGCAGGCTCCTGATGTTTTCCGTAACGAGAGATATCGAGACCTTCGGCACTGATCTGTGGTTTTTTACGCGCGATCAGATCGGCCAGCAAGCGACCGGAACCGCAGGCCATGGTCCAGCCCAGTGTACCGTGTCCGGTGTTGAGGAACAGGTTGCGGAACGGCGTAGCACCGACGATCGGCGTGCCGTCCGGGGTGGTCGGACGCAGGCCGGTCCAGAAACTGGCCTGGCTGAGGTCGCCGCCACGAGGATAAAGGTCGTTGACGATCATCTCCAGGGTTTCGCGTCGACGC
>JBOICD010000323.1:0-4619 GCA_050739855.1 Pseudomonas sp. | reverse complement strand
CGTTGGCACTACGCCAAGCGCTACTGGTACGCCCCGGATCGTGCGCTTGACGCGATCCTGATGGGCAACCGTCGCTACAAGCGCTACCGCAAGAAGATCGTCTGGTGCCTGGAGCAACTGGGCTTCGACCCGAAGAAGGTCAAGATCGAACCGGTCGAGCACCACCTTGCTCACGCTTCCAGCGCCTACCACTGCTCGGGTTTCAAGGAAAAAACCGCGATCCTCGGCATCGACGGCAAGGGCGAGTACGCCACGACCTTCTTCGGTTATGGCGAGAATGGCAAGATCCACAAGATCAAGGAATTCTTCGACCCGGATTCGTTGGGCGGCCTGTACGGCGCGATCACCGAGTTCCTCGGCTTCGAGATGCTCGACGGCGAGTTCAAGGTCATGGGCATGGCGCCTTATGGCGATGCCAGCAAATATGACTTCTCGCGTCTGGCCAGCTTCGAGAACGGCGAGCTGGTGATCAACACCGACTACGCCAACGTTATCGGCCTGCGTCGCTACAAAGAGAAGGGCAAGGGCTTCTACTTCTCGCCGAAGCTGATCGAGTGGCTGGGTCCCAAGCGCGAAGGCGACATTGCCGACGAGCCGTACATCCACTACGCCGCCAGCATGCAGGCGCTGTTCGAGAAAATCGCCCTGCAGATGATCGACCACTATCTGGGCGACATCCTCAAGGAAACCGGCAAGCTGGCGTTCGCTGGCGGTTGCGCGCTGAACGTCAAGCTCAACCAGAAGATCATTGCCCGTCCTGACCTCAAGGAACTGTTCGTCCAGCCGGCTTCCGGCGACGCCGGTACTGCGGTCGGTGCGGCAGCGTACGTTTCCCACGCCCGCGGTGTGCCGGTCGAGAAGATGGAACACGTCTACCTCGGCCCTGCGTATTCCAACGAAGATGTGATTGCCGCCTGTGCCCGTCACCCGAGCCAACCGAAATGGCGCAAGCTCGAGAACATGCCGGAGCAGATCGCCAAGATCATGGTCGACGGCAACCCGGTGGCCTGGTTCCAGGGGCGCATGGAGTTCGGTCCGCGCGCGCTGGGCGGTCGTTCGATCATCGGCTGCCCGAGCGTTGCCGGCGTCGCCGACCGCATCAACCACCAGATCAAGTTCCGCGAGCGCTGGAGGCCTTTCTGCCCGTCGATGCTCGACACCGTTGCCGCGCAGATGATCAAGATCGATCATCCGGCGCCATTCATGACCTTCACCTTCGAAGTGGCGGAAGAATGGAAGACCCGCGTGCCGGAAGTCGTTCACGAAGACGGTACCTCGCGGGCCCAGGTGCTCAAGCGCGAGTACAACCCACGTTACTACGACATGATGAAGGCGCTGGAAGACCTGACCGGTAACGGCGTGTCGCTCAACACCTCGCTCAACCGTCGTGGCGAGCCAATGATCTGCTCGCCGACCGACGCCCTGAACATGTTCTTCGGCTCGGATCTGCAGTACCTGATCATGGAAGACATCCTGGTAGTCAAGGATGGCGCGGACGGGTATCACATTGACTGACCTGCTGATCAGTATCATTGTGCCGGCCTACAACTACGCCAGCACATTGCCCAGGGCCCTGGACTCGGTGTTGGCGCAGTGGGCTGCAGACATTGAGTTGATAGTCATCAATGACGGCTCCCGAGACAACACCCGGGAAGTGCTCGATGCCTACCAGGCCCGGTATCAGGGGCGCGTACAGGTCGTACACCAGGAAAATTCGGGGGTGGCCGCCGCGCGCAATCGCGGTATCGCCATGGCTCGCGGCACCTATGCACTTTTGCTCGATGCCGATGATGAGTTGACACTCGACGCGCTGGAAACGCTGCGTGAGGTTGTGGCTCGCGAGTCACAGGCAGGCATGATCCTGGGTGCGCAAATTTCTGTCTACCCGGACGGCAAGGAGCGGCTGCGCTTGCCGACGCCGGTCTCTGGCAAGGTATCGCAGCGGGCTGAAGACTATCTTCTGCGCAAGAAGATTTCCATTTCGCACGGCTGCTCATTGTTTCGTCGTGATCTGTTATTGCAGCGCCCTTACCCTGAGAGCCTGCGCTCTGGAGAGGATGTCCCCGTGTTTGCCTACTTGCTGGTCAGTGCGCCGGTGGTCTGTACAGATCGCCCGCTGGCCCGCATTTACAAGCATTCAGGTAGCCTGCGACATAGTCGAGCCGATGAGCAGTATGTGGCAGAAGGCATGATGCGCGAAGTCTTCAAAAGCCTGCCTGCGGAGTGTCAGTCCATGTTGGGGGCTTATGAGGCGCAACGCTATTTGTCCAGGTTTCGTGCCGCTTATCTGCAAGGGGATCGAGAGGGCGCGCGTCGGCTGTATTTCAAGGCGTTTAAGCTGAGTTGGCGTCAGGCGTTGCAGTGGCGCTATCTGCGCAAAGCGTTGAAGCCCGGTTTTTGGATGCGCTGAATGAACATCCTGGTTTTTTCGAGCAGGCCCCGAGAACCCGACAATCACTTGTTGTGGGAGGGGCTGAAGCAATATGCCACGGTTGAGATCCGTTATATCGACAAGGCGCAACAGAAAAAGCTGGGTCTATTGCTGGATGACCTGGACTGTGGTGCTTACGATAGGATCATCCTGGATTTGCTGTTCAAATATGTGAGTACCCAGGCGCGACGCTTGAGTCGTATACCTGGGCTTGTGTTCTATGAAGAGGACGCTTGTCAGGAGTACATTACGGCATCTCGCTGGCGCGGAAAATTTTCGGCTTTTTATCGCAAGGTCCCTCATGCACGGGTCTTTTTCACCGGTTATCAGGTGGCGAAAAAGTTTGAAGCCCAGGGAGTGGATGCTCGTTTCATTGCCAAGGGTTACGACAGCTCAACCTTGTATCCGCTGGATGTGCCGCGTGATATCGAACTCGGCTTCATTGGTCGTCTGGGCAGCGAGGCCTATCAGACTCGACGCAGTTTCCTGCAGCGGCTTGAAGCGGATTGCGGATTGCGGATCATGCGTACCGAGCCCGGTACGGCCTATCGCGAAGCGCTGAATCGGATCAAAATCTTTGTAAGTGCCGATATTGGCCTTGGCGAGTACATGGCCAAGAACTTTGAGGCTATGGCCTGCGGCTGCCTGCTTATTGCCTATCGGCAGGGGGCGGGCGAGGAGCAGGCACTGGGTCTGGAAGACGGCGTCAATGTGTTGCTGTTCGAAAGCCAGGAAGAGTTCATGCAGCGGCTCGCGCAACTTCGTGCCGATCCCGTCCTTGCTCAACAGATTGCCGAGCGAGGGAGACAATTTGCCTGCCAGCGTCTGGGCTATCACCAGCAGGCGGGTTGGTTGTATCAACAGCTCTCAGTCCCCATGACGCGAGCGTTGAAAGACAGTCTTTTCAAGAGGATGGTACGTGGAGTCTTTGATCGTTAACCGAAAGCTGTCCATTTGGTTGCTCTTCGTGCTGTTTGTGTTTGCCGCTTCGTTTTTCTTCATCGATACCGCGAAAGCTCGTAACAACATCTACTACGCAGGGTTTGCTGTTCCGGTGTTGATCTGGACACTGATGAACTGGCGTTCGGCGCTGCAGTTCCGTTGCGATTCGCTACTGCTGTTGCTAACGTTTTTTGCTGCAACCGCCCTTGTCGAATTTGGGCTGATGCGGGAGGAAATGTTCTCGGTATTCAAGCATGGGCTGTACCTGTTGATGCTGTTCATCGGTGCGCACCTGATTTTGCAGCGTCCTTCATTCGAGCGATATTGGGTCTGCGGCTGGGGCGGATTCATCCTGTTATGTCTGTTGATCGCTTCTGGAAAATGGCTTTGGATCTACCTGAGTACCGGGCAACTGGTCCGGCTTGAGTTGATTGCGGCTGCCAGCAATCCGGTGCATGCAGCGTTGATGATCAGCTCTGGTCTATCGGCTTTCTGGCTGTTTGTAATCGAGCCGCGTTTGCAGCGCTTGCTTCCCTTGTTGTTGGGGCTGGCGCTGATCGTGGCGATACAGGTCTGGGTAGCGGTGATTTTTGATGCCCGCTCGGCATTGACCGGGGTGCTGATGTTCATCGCCGGGTGGGCGTTTACCCGACGTGATGGCTTGAAGGTGTTGATGGTGGTAGCCGTCCTGTTGGGGGGGGTGCTGCAGTTGTCGGGAGCCCTGGATTTGTTTATGGCTCGTGGAGTCAGTTACCGGCTGGTCATCTGGCAGGATGCTTTAACACGCGTGTTCGAGCATTGCGGGGTCGCATTCGGCTGCGGAAAGGATGGTTACTTGTTCCTTGGACAGTTTTTCCACGCCCACAATAGTTACCTCTCGGTTTTCTATCACTACGGTCTTTTTGTCGCCCTGCTTGGCGCGCTGTGGGCGGCCCATTATTGGTATTGGGGCGTGCGGGTGCAGAGTCGCTGGTTTCTGGTGTCTTTGATCGGTTGGGGAGGCCTGCTCACCACCGGCTCGGGGGTGCTCAGTTCGCCTCAGCCCTTCTGGCTGTATTTCTGGCTGCCGATTTTGTTTTCAATGATCGAGATTCGGCGTTTGCGTTCGGCTGGTCGGTCCTCTGAGGCCAAGGAGTCTCATGCATGAGCATCAAATTGTATTGGCATCGGGGTTCCGGGCGTTCGGATCCGACTCGGCAGAACTTTGGCGATTACCTTTCGCCGTTGATCGTTGAGGCGGTTTCGA
>JBOICD010000322.1:0-4619 GCA_050739855.1 Pseudomonas sp. | reverse complement strand
ACATGGCGCTGGCGCGCGAGGACCGCTTTCCGATCACCGACATCATGCGCCAGACGCCGCAGATCCCCGAGCTCTGCCAGTGGGCGATCTTCCTGCGCAATCACGACGAGCTGACGCTCGAGATGGTGACCGATTCCGAGCGCGACTATCTGTGGCAGACCTATGCGACGGACCGGCGGGCGCGCATCAACCTCGGCATCCGCCGCAGGCTCGCACCCCTGCTCGAACGCGACCGGCGCCGCATCGAGCTGATGAACTGCCTGCTGCTCTCGCTGCCCGGCACGCCGGTGATCTACTACGGCGACGAGATCGGCATGGGCGACAACATCTACCTGGGCGACCGCGATGGCGTACGCACGCCGATGCAGTGGTCGATCGACCGCAACGGCGGCTTCTCCCGTGCCGACCCGGCGCGCCTGGTACTGCCACCGATCATGGACCCGCTGTACGGCTTTGCCTCGGTCAATGTCGAAGCCCAGGCGCACGACCCGCATTCGCTGTTGAACTGGAACCGCCGTCTGCTGGCGGTGCGCAAACAGCAAAAGGCCTTTGGTCGCGGCAGCCTGCGCATGCTCTCGCCGAGCAACCGGCGGATTCTGGCTTACCTGCGCGAGTACACCGGCACCGACGGCAAGCGCGAAATCATCCTCTGCGTGGCCAATGTCTCGCGTGCCGCACAAGCCGCCGAACTCGACCTGTCGCAGTACGCCGACAGCGTGCCGGTGGAGATGCTCGGCGGCAGCGCCTTCCCGCCCATCGGCCAGCTGCCGTTTCTGCTGACCCTGGCGCCCTATGGGTTTTACTGGTTCCTGCTGGCCGCCAGGGACCAGATGCCCAGCTGGCATGTGGAACCGGCGCAGAGCTTGCCGGAGTTCACCACCCTGGTACTGAAAAAGCGCATGGAAGAGCTGCTCGAAGCGCCTGCGCGCAGTACCTTGCAAGACAGCATCCTGCCCCAGTACCTGCTCAAGCGCCGCTGGTTCGCTGGCAAGGAAACCGGTATCGACCAGGTGCAGATCGCGTACGGTGTTCGTCTTGGTACCGCCACGTACCCCGTATTACTGAGTGAGTTTGAAGTCACCAGCGCCGGCCAGAGCAGCCGTTACCAATTACCCTTCGGCTTTGTCGGTGAGGATCAGATCACCAGTGCCCCCCCGCAGCAACTGGCCCTGGCACGGGTCCGGCGTGGACGCCAGGTGGGGCTGATCACCGATGGCTTCGTCCTCGAAAGCTTTATCCATGCCGTGCTGGTGGCCTGTCGGGAGGGTGTCCGCCTGCCGTGCGCCGAAGGTGAATTGCACTTTCACGCCACCGAGCAACTGGCAGCCCTGAACCTGGCCGAGGATGCCCAGGTGCGCTACCTCTCTGCCGAACAGTCCAACAGCTCGGTGGTGGTCGGCGGCAGCCTGGTGCTCAAGCTGATTCGGCGGATCAATCCCGGGGTACACCCGGAGCTGGAGATGAGCGCCTACCTGACCGCCGCCGGGTTCGGCAATATCTCGCCGTTGCTGGGCTGGGTGAGCCGGGTGGACAGTCAGCAGCAAGCGCATTTGCTGATGATCGCCCAAGGCTATCTGAGCAACCAGGGCGATGCCTGGGACTGGACCCAGAACAACCTCGAACGCGCCATTCGTGACGAACTGGAGCCCGGAAACGCTGTGCAGGAAGGCCACACCAATGCCTTGCAGGACCTGGCCGGCTTTGCCGCCATGCTTGGCCAGCGTCTGGGTGAAATGCACCTGTTGCTGGCAGCGCCGAGCAAAGACCCGGCGTTCCGGCCGCGGCCCAGCACCGCGCGTGACTGCCAGGCCTGGGGCAAACACATCGGCGCCCAGCTGAGCCGCGCCCTGGAGTTGTTACAGGCGCATCGGATCGAGCTGGACAGCGACAGCCAGGCGCTGGTCGATGAGCTTCAGCAGCAACGTCAGGACCTGCTGGCCACTGTCCCCACCTTGAGCGCCCAGGCCCAGGGCGGGCTGTTGATGCGCGTGCACGGCGACCTGCACCTGGGTCAGGTGCTGGTGGTGCAGGGTGATGCCTACCTGATCGACTTCGAAGGTGAACCGGCCCGGCCGCTGGAAGAGCGGCGTGCCAGACACAGTCCTTACAAGGATGTCAGCGGCGTGTTGCGATCCTTCGACTATGCTGCTGCCATGGTGCTGCGCAGTGCCTCCAGTGTCGACCTCTCGGACAGTGCCCGCCAGGCCCGTCAGCGAGTCGCCAGGCGTTATCTGCACCAGGCCCGACATGCCTTTGTCGAGGCCTACGGGCTGGCCACCGCGGCCATGCCTCATGCCTGGGAACATGCCGACGGCGAGCGTGCGGCACTGGAACTGTTCAGCCTGGAAAAGGCTGCCTACGAAATTCTGTATGAAGCCGAAAACCGCCCAAGTTGGTTGGCCGTGCCTTTGCATGGCCTGTATGGCCTGACAAGTACCTGGGGAGAAAGCTGAATGAATCAACGCAAGCGCGAGGAAGGCGGGCTGGATCAACGTGACATCGATGCCCTGGTCAGGGCCGAGCATGCTGACCCGTTCGCTGTGCTTGGCCCGCACCCTGATGGTGCAGGCGGCCAGTTTGTCCGCGCCTATTTGCCCAATGCCTTGAGCGTGCATGCCCTGAGCCGTGACGATGGGCGGCTGTTGGGTGAGCTGGAGCAGCAATCAGTGCCGGGCCTGTTCATTGCCCATCTGCCTGAGCAGCAACCCTATGTGCTGCGGATTCAGTGGGCCAGCGGTGAGCAGATCACCGAAGACACCTATAGCTTCGGCCCGTTGCTGGGGGACATGGACCTGTACCTGTTCGCCGAGGGCAACCACCGTGACCTTGCCGCCAGCATGGGCGCGCAGCCGGTGCTGATCGACGGTATCGAGGGGGTACGTTTTTCCGTGTGGGCGCCCAACGCCCGGCGGGTGTCGGTGGTCGGTGACTTCAACAACTGGGACGGCCGCCGCCATCCGATGCGCCTGCGCCATAGCGCGGGTGTCTGGGAACTGTTCGTACCGCGTCTGCAGGCCGGGGAAGCCTACAAGTACGAAGTGCTGGGGCGCGAAGGCATTCTGCCGCTCAAGGCCGATCCGCTGGCACGGGCTAGCGAACTGCCGCCGAGTACGGCGTCAAAGGTCGCCGGCCCGCTGGCTTATGACTGGCAGGACCAGCAGTGGATGCAGGAACGTGGGGACCGCCAGGCCACCACTGCGCCGCTGTCGATCTACGAATTGCACGCCGGTTCCTGGCAGTGCGAACTGGACGACACCGGCGAAGTGGCGCGCTTCTACAACTGGCGCGAATTGGCCGAACGCCTGGTGCCCTATATCCAGAAAACGGGCTTCACCCATATCGAGCTGATGCCGATCATGGAACACCCCTTCGGCGGTTCCTGGGGGTATCAGCCGCTGTCGCTGTTCGCGCCCACCGCGCGCTATGGCTCGGCCGAAGACTTCGCCGCTTTCGTCGATGCCTGCCACCAGGCGCAGATCGGCGTGATCCTCGACTGGGTACCGGCGCATTTCCCCACCGACAGCCATGGCCTGGCGCGTTTCGACGGCACCGCTTTGTATGAATACGAGAACCCGCTGGAAGGCTTTCACCAGGACTGGGACACCCTGATCTACAACCTCGGGCGTACCGAAGTGCACGGCTTCATGCTGGCCTCGGCGCTGCACTGGCTCAAACACTTTCATATCGACGGCCTGCGCGTCGATGCCGTGGCCTCGATGCTTTACCGCGACTACTCGCGCAAGGCAGGCGAATGGGTGCCCAATCGCCATGGTGGACGCGAGAACCTGGAAGCCATCGATTTTCTCCGCCACCTCAACGACGTCGTTGCCATCGAAGCGCCGGGTGCGCTGATGATCGCTGAAGAGTCCACGGCCTGGCCCGGCGTCAGCCAGTCGACCCAGCAGGGCGGCCTTGGTTTTAACTACAAGTGGAACATGGGCTGGATGCACGACACCCTGCACTACATCCAGAACGACCCGATCCACCGTACTTACCATCACAACGAAATGAGCTTCGGCTTGATCTATGCGTATTCCGAGCATTTCATCCTGCCGATCTCCCACGATGAAGTGGTACATGGCAAGCATTCGCTGATCGACAAAATGCCCGGGGACCGCTGGCAGAAGTTCGCCAACCTGCGCGCGTACCTGACCTTCATGTGGGCGCATCCGGGCAAGAAACTGCTGTTCATGGGCTGCGAGTTTGGCCAGTGGCGCGAGTGGAACCATGACAGCGAGCTGGATTGGTACCTGCTCAAGTATCCCGAGCACCTGGGCGTTCAGCGCTTGGTGGCTGACCTCAACCGGCTTTACCGCGATGAGCGTGCGTTGCACGAACAGGACTGCCTGCCCCAAGGCTTCCAGTGGCTGATCGGCGATGATGCGCACAACAGCGTGTATGCCTGGTTGCGCTGGAGTGCCAGTGGCGAACCGTTGCTGGTGGTGGCCAACTTCACCCCGGTGCCGCGGGAGGGGTATCGCATTGGAGTGCCGTTCGGGGAGCGTTGGGTCGAGGTGCTCAACAGCGATGCCGAAGGGTATGCCGGGTCCAACTACGGCAACCTCGGGGAAGTGGCGAGTGAGGCGGTGGCCAGTCATGGGCAGCCGTTGTCGCTGGGG
>JBOICD010000321.1:0-4653 GCA_050739855.1 Pseudomonas sp. | reverse complement strand
CCCCTACTTCTTGTCCTTCTTGAACGCCGCCTCCAGCGCATCATTGATGGTCCGCAACACCTTGACCCGGGCCCAACGCTTGTCGTTGGCCTCGACCAGCGTCCAGGGCGCGATCTCGGTACTGGTGCGGTCGACCATGTCGCCCACCGCTTCGGCGTACAGCCCCCATTTTTCGCGATTGCGCCAGTCTTCTTCGGTGATCTTGAAGCGCTTGAACGGGATCTGCTCACGCTCCTGGAAGCGCTCGAGCTGGGTTTGCTCATCGATCGACAACCAGAACTTGACCAGTACCACCCCGGCACTGGTCAACTGTTCTTCGAAGTCGTTGATCTCACCATAGGCACGCATCCAGTCAGCCTGGCTGCAGAAACCCTCGACCCGTTCGACCAGCACCCGGCCATACCAGGAGCGGTCGAACACGGTGAACTTGCCGCGCGCCGGAACATGCCGCCAGAACCGCCACAGGTACGGTTGTGCACGCTCTTCTTCAGTGGGGGCGGCAATCGGTACGATGCGGTACTGGCGCGGGTCCAGCGCTGCGGCCACGCGGCGGATGGCACCGCCCTTGCCCGCTGCATCATTGCCTTCGAACACCGCCAACAGGGCATGGCGACGCATTCGTTTGTCACGCAGCAAACCGGCCAGGCGTGCTTGCTCAGTGATCAACTGTTCCTGGTAGTCGTTCTTGTCCAGGCGCAGGGTCATGTCCAGGCTGCCCAACAGGCTGCGCTGATCGATGCTCTGGCCCAGTGGCGCAATATTGGCCTGGTGGACCGGCGCATGCTGGACCGTGAGCGCCGCTTGCAGGCCTTCAAGCAAAATGCGTCCGACCGCCAGGCTGCGGTAATGCGGATCCACCCCTTCGATCACATGCCAGGGCGCGTAATCGCGGCTGGTCTGGCGCAGTACCCGTTCGCCGAAGCGCACGAAACGGTCGTAGGTTTCCGACTGCTGCCAGTCCAGCGGGCTGATACGCCAGCTGTGCAACGGGTCGTCCTTGAGCGCCTTGAGCCGGGCCTTCATCTGTTTCTTGGACAGGTGGAACCAGAACTTGAAAATCAGCGCGCCTTCGTCACAGAGCATCTCTTCCAGGCGCTCGGCGCCGCGAATGGCCTGGTCGAGTACGGCATCCTTGAACTGGCCATGTACCCGCCCTTGCAGCATCTGGCTGTACCAGTTGCCGAAAAACACACCAATGCGCCCCTTGGCCGGCAGTGCGCGCCAGTAGCGCCAGGCCGGTGGCCGGGCAAGCTCCTCGTCGGTCTGCTGGTCGAAGGTACGCACTTCGATCAAGCGCGGGTCCATCCACTCGTTGAGCAGCTTTACCGTCTCGCCCTTGCCGGCGCCTTCAATGCCGTTGATCAGCACAATCACCGGAAAACGCGTCTGCTGCTTGAGTTCGAACTGCGCCTCGAGCAAGGCCTCACGTAGCGCTGGAACTTCAGCGTCATAGGTTTCTTTGTCGATGGCGTGACCAATTTCAGCGGATTCGAACATACCAGGCTCCCTACATGGATGAGCAAGACTAGCGGATCCGGGTAGACTTTGTCCGGGTGAGCTAAAATGCCGCTCTAGACATGCCTGAGCCGACCATGACCGAAGTTACCCACTACGCCCAGATCGACTGGGACGAGCAGGGCCGCCCCCACTCACGCCAGTTCGATGACATCTATTTCTCCAAGGACCAGAGCCTGGAAGAAACCCGTCATGTGTTCATCGACCAGAATGACCTGCGCCAGCGCTTCAGCGCGATGCTGCCCGACCAGTGCCTGGTGATCGGCGAAACCGGCTTTGGCACCGGGCTGAACTTCTTCTGTGCCTGGCAGCTGTTCAGCGAGTGCGCCACTCCTGACGCCCGCCTGCATTTCGTCAGTGTCGAAAAGTACCCGCTCAGCCATTGCGACCTGAGCCGCGCCCTGGCCCTGTGGCCGGAACTGGCGCCCTTCAGCACCCAGCTGCTGGCGCAATACGTGGCGGTACACGAAGGTTTCCAGAGCTTTGTCTTCGAGCAGGGCCGGGTACGCCTGACTCTGATGATCGGTGATGTCCTCGAGCAATTGCCGCAACTCGACGCTCACATCGACGCCTGGTTCCTCGACGGTTTCGCCCCGGCGAAGAACCCGCAGATGTGGACCCCGGAGCTGTTCACCCAGATCGGTCGCCTGTCTGCCGCCAATGCCACCCTGGGCACGTTCACCAGCACCGGTTGGGTACGCCGCGGGCTGATCGCCGTGGGCTTCGAGATGAAGCGCATTCCGGGGATCGGCAAGAAATGGGAGGTGTTGCGCGGGGTCTTTCGTGGCACACCCGAAGCGCTTGCAGCACCGGCTCCGGCCGCGCCCTGGTTCGCCCGCCCCGCTACCCTGCCCGGCCCGCGCCAAGCCCTAGTGATCGGCGCCGGCCTGGCCGGTTGCGCCACCGCCGCGAGCCTTGCCGCCCGCGGTTGGCAGGTCAGTGTGCTGGAACGCCATGCGACGCCGGCGGCCGAGGCCTCGGGTAACCCGCAAGGGGTGCTCTACCTCAAGCTTTCGGCCCATGGCACGGCCTTGTCACGCCTGATCCTCAGCGGATTTGGCTACACCCGACGGCTGCTCGAAACCCTGCAACGCGGCCGCGACTGGGACGGATGCGGCGTGTTGCAGCTGGCCTTCGATGCCAAGGAAGAACAGCGCCAGGCACTGCTGGCCAATGCCTTCAACCCGCAGCTGCTGACGCCGCTGGACCGCGAACAGGCGCAAGCACTGGCCGGCGTGGCACTGGCCAGCGGCGGCTTGTTCTACCCGGAAGCCGGCTGGGTGCACCCGCCAGCGTTATGCCAGGCGCAACTGCAACACCCGAACATCACCTTGCTGACGCACCATCAGGTGCTGCAGCTGCGCAAGGTCGATGGCCTCTGGCAGGCCTGGGAAAGCGAGAAATTCCTCGCCAGCGCGCCCCTGGTGGTGCTCGCCACCGCTGCCGAGATCCAGCGTTTCGAGCCCTGCGCGAACCTGCCGCTCAAGCGCATACGCGGGCAGATCACCCGCCTGCCGGCGACCGCGCAAAGCCAGGTGCTCACTACCGTGGTCTGCGCCGACGGTTACGTCGCGCCCCCGCGTGGCGGCGAACACACCCTGGGCGCCAGTTTCGACTTTCACAGTATCGATCTGACCCCTACCGCTGGCGAACACATCGGCAACCTGCGCTTGCTCGAAGAGATCTCCAGCGACCTGGCCGAGCGCCTCGGCACCCGCCAGATCGACCCTCACACCCTTGAAGGCCGGGCAGCCTTTCGATGCACCAGCCCCGACTATTTGCCCATCGTCGGACCGCTCGCCGATCAGCAGGCATTCAATCAGCACTACGCGGTGCTGGCCAAGGACGCGCGCCAGGTGCCCGACACGCCCTGCCCCTGGCTTGAAGGCCTGTACATCAATAGCGGCCATGGCTCGCGCGGGCTGATCACCGCGCCCTTGTCGGGCGAGTTGATCGCCGCCTGGGTCGACAACGCACCGCTGCCGGTACCGCGCAGCGTCGCTGAAGCCTGCCACCCGAACCGTTTCATGCTGCGCGAGCTGATCAGGGGCAAGAAAGGCCGAAGCTGAACCCGAACTATCCCACTCGGCCAGGACAGGTTTCGCGTAACATAGGTGCCCACTTCACCAAGCCTGTCCTGCATATGCTGATCCCCTACGAGCAACTGGAAGCCGAAACCCTCACCCGCCTGATCGAGGATTTCGTCACCCGCGACGGCACCGACAACGGCGACGACACTCCGCTGGAAACCCGCGTGCTGCGTGTGCGCCAGGCCCTGGCGAAAAAGCAGGCGTTCATTCTTTTCGACCTCGACAGCCAGCAATGCCAACTGCTGGCCAAGCACGACGTACCTAAAGAACTGTTCGACTGATCAGCCCGCATCCTTGGCCGACTGTTCGGCGATGCGCCGATAGATTTCTGCCCGGTGCACTTCGATTTCGCGAGGTGCGCTGATGCCAAAGCGCACCACATTGCCCTCCACCGAGAGCACCTTGACCTTGATGTGCTCATCAATGACGATGATTTCGCCTACTACGCGGCCTATTACCAACATGCTCCGATCCTCCACAACGCTGAGAATCCGGAGACTGCACGGGGTGTCAGAGCGCAGCAATGCTCCGCCAGTCAAATAGACCGATCCCACTAAAGCCGACGAATTTGCCTACAGATTTTCGTCGTTTTCACTTGTTCAAGCGCTCTGCAAGCGCGGCCCCAAGACAATGATGCCGGCCCCCAGCACACAGAGCAACGCGCCGATCCAGTCGCTGCCCAGCGGTCGCGCCCGTTCGATCAGCGCCAGCCACAGCAACGAGGTGACGATGTAGATGCCTCCATAGGCGGCATAGGCGCGCCCGGCATAGGCGGCCTCGACACGGGTCAGGATCAGCGCAAACAGGGTCAGACTGAGCAGCGCCGGGGCAATCCACCAACCGCTCTTGCCCAGCCGCAACCACATGTAAAAGGCATAGCAACCGGCGATCTCGAAGACCGCCGCGAGGAAAAACCACAGGTAATTGATCACGCCAGGGAGCCCGTTCCACTTGAAAAGGGGCCTAGGATAGCGGATCAACTGCTGATGGGTGGATGCAACTGGCTTCGGTAGGAGCCGGCTTGCCCCGCGATCGCAGTGTGTCAGGC
>JBOICD010000320.1:0-4657 GCA_050739855.1 Pseudomonas sp. | reverse complement strand
CCGTCTGCGTTATGTCATTCAGCTAATACTGCGAGCTTGCTCGTTCTCCAGAAATTCTTCCTGTAGCAAACCGTCGTTCTGGGCGCCGTCAACGCTTTGCTGGGTAACCGCGCGTTTGCTGCGCAGCTTGCCGTAGAAGTGCTCCAGGGCGTGGTTAAGCTTGATCGCGGCACCCTCGACAGCCTGGTCGAGCGATGCGGATTTGTGGCTCACGGAAATCGGTTGATGGCCTTTTGGGCGTGCCTCCATCTGGCAGCGTTTGTCGTGCGGACCTGGCTTGTCGCCATTCTCGTCGCGCAGGTGGACCTCGACGCGGGTGAGGTCTTCTTCAAATCGTTCGAGCGTGCTTTCTACGGTGCTGCGGACCCACTCTTCCAGTCGAATGTTGCCTTGAATATGGTTGTCGCTATTGACTTGGATTTGCATAGTTCAATCCCTTATTCAGCTAGCTCGCAAGAGAATCGATGGGGCCTTTGCGGCCTGTGGAAACCATCGCCTCTTGACTACAAGGTCAGGCACTTGGCGCAACATTTCAAGTCCTTTTGAAAGATAAATTTCTTGTTGCAAAAAGCCCGGCGTCGGCCGGGCTTTTGCATGCGCTGGATCAAAACGCGACCGAGGTCTGCAGGTATACCGTACGAGGTTCACCGACATACTTGCCCTTGTTGTTGTCATCGAAGGAGCGCGTGTAGTACTGGTGATTGAAGATGTTCTTCACCCCGACGGCGACGTTCAGGTTCGACAGCTGCGGGCCGAAATCATAGGCCGCGCGGCTGCTGAACAGCATGTAGCCAGGGATGCGTCCGGTGCTGCCATCGGCACTTTCGCTGGAGGTGTTGGCGTTGTCGGCGAACTGGTCGCTCTGGTAGGTGCTGTCCAGGTTCAGCTGCCACGGGCCTTCGGTGTAGGCAACGCCGAGGGTGCCTTTGTGACGTGACGAGAAGGGTACACGATTGCCCTTGTTCGGTCCGTCTTCACGGATTTTCGCATCAACAAAGGCGTAGGTTGCATACACGTCGAAACCGGCCAGAGCAGGGTTCAGACCCTCGAGGGCGTACCTGACGCTGGTCTCGATACCCTGGTGGCGGGTTTCGCCGCGGGCAATCACCGAGTCGTTGGTCTGGTTGCTTTCATACTGGTTGTCGAAGTTGATCAGGAACGCACCGATCTCGGCCTGCAGCAGGCCATCGTCATAGCGCGTACCCAGTTCCCAGGTCCGGGCTTTTTCCGGTTTGACTTCGCCACTGCTGACCCGGTTGGGCATCTGGCTGTACTGCACACTGCCGAAGGAACCTTCGGTGTTGGCATACAGGTTCCAGCTGTCGGTCAGGTGATACATCACGTTCAACGCCGGCAGGGCGGTGTTGTAGTCGCCCTGGTAGCGCTGGCCGCTGAGCTTGTTGCTCTGCTCGGAATCGATCATCTCGTAGCGGATGCCCGGGGTGATGGTCCACTGGCCGATGTCGATGCGGTCATCGAGGAACAAGGCATGGGCTTCGGTGCTGCCGCGGGTGTCGCGGTCGTTGCGGCTGGCGGTGGTCGGTAGCTGGTTGGCGCTGATCGGTTCGCGGTAGCGCAGCTCGTGGCCGGCTTCGTTGATGTAGCGATAGCCGACGCCGACTTCATGCCAGCTCTCAGCGAGGGCGAAGCCCTGGGAGAAGCGGGTTTCGATGCCGCGTACCCAGTATTCGCGGGGCGACAGCGAGACGAAGTTGCCCTGGTTCAGGTAGCCGCTGCGCAGGGTTTTGGTGAAGAAGCTGTTGACGCTGAACTGGCGGGCATCTTCTTTATAGTCGTAACCGAAGTTGAACATCGTCCGGCGGCCCCAGAACTTGTCCTGAAGGCGGGTCGACTGGTACGGGTCGGCATCGTAGTCGGCCACGCTCAGGCCGCCGGGCATCTGCGCTTCACCCTCGTAGTACTGGGCCATGGCGTGCAGGCTGTTGGCTTCGTCGAGCTGCAGTTTGCCCTTGAGGATCAGGTCGTCGATTTGCGTGTCGCTGTGCTCGCGCCAGTCGCCGCCACGGGTGCCGGAGTAGAGCAGGGCGCCACCCAGGCCGTTGTCATTGGTGCCACCAGCGAGCAGGTTGGCGCTGGTCTTGAAGCCATCGTGGCTGGAAGACGGGCTGGTCTGGGTCTGGAAGCCGGCTTTGACCGTCGGCTCATCAGGAATCGCGCGGGTCACGAAGTTGACGATGCCGCCGACGTTTTGCGGGCCATAGCGCACCGCGCCGCCGCCGCGCACGACGTCCACGGCGTCCATGTTGCCCATGCTGATCGGGGCGAACGACAGTTGTGGCTGACCATAGGGTGCAAACGGCACCGGAATGCCGTCCATCAGTACCGTGGAGCGCGATGCCAGGCGCGGGTTGAGGCCGCGGATGCCGAAGTTCAGCGCCATGTCATGGCTGCCGGTGCCGTTGTTTTCCGGGGCGTTGACCCCGGGAATGCGGTTGAGCACTTCCCGGGCGGTAGTGGCGCCTTGACGTTCGAATTCTTCGCGGCGGACTACATCACGTGCACCGGGATGCTCGAAGACATTGTCCTGTTCAGCTGCCCCCAGCCAGTCGCCGACCACGGTGGAAGTGCCCAGCTCTACAGGCGCGTTGGCAGTTGCTGCCGGTTGCAGGCTGAAGGCGTTTTCACCTTCGGCGCGGGCCTGCAGGCCGCTGCCCTGGAGCAGGATATCGAGCGCCTGTTGCGGGCTGTACTGGCCGTCCAGGCCCGGGCTCTGCACGCCGCGGGTGAGCTGGGAGCCGAACGAGATCAGCACGCCGCTTTCCCGACCGAACTGGTTCAGCGCGCCTTCCAGCGACATCGGTGCAATGTGATAAGCGCGCGCGGCGGCCTGCTCGGCCAGGGCGGGAACAGCGGCGACGCTCAGGCCAGCTCCGAACAGGAGTGCACGAAGGGCTTGGGCAAGTGGGCTCGGGCGAAGGGGCATGCAAGGGGTCCTTGAGAAGGTCAGCGCAAAGGGTTCTGCCTTCTCTGTCACGCGAGATGAAAAAACGGCTCAGGTGTTTTGAAAATTTTTCAGGCCCGTGCTTCGACCGTCACCCAGTAGCGGGTAAAGCGCCGAGCCCGTACCGGCAAGGCAACCTCCAGCAGGTCGAGGATGCGCTCGCTGTCGGCCAGCGGATAACTGCCGGAAATCAGCAGCTCGGCGACTTCGGGGGCGCAATTGAGCTGACCCCGGCGATAGCGGCTCAGCTCGTCGAGAAAGTCGCCAAGGCGCATGTGCGCGGCGACCAGCATGCCATCGACCCAGGCCCCGGCATTGCTGTCGAGCAACTGGCTGGCCTGCCACTGCGGGCCATTGAAGCGTGCTTGCAGGCCAGCGGCCAGGCTGTTGCCGGCCAGGCTGGCGCTGCCTTGATGGACGCTGAGCAGGCTGTAGTGCTCGAACTGACGCAGGTTGTAACGACCACTGCTCAGTTGCAGCAGGCCGAAATCGCTGAGCAAACGCAGGGGGCGGGAATCCTCGGCAACGGTGAGCTGGATTTCCCCTTCAAGCAGACGCACCAGACGTTGCTCGGCATCGAAGCGCACATCGGCGGCGCTGCGAGTGTTCAGGTGCAGCTGGCTGCCATCGTCCAGTTGCTGACGACGCCGCTCGCCCACCGGGCTGCGGTAGTCGGCAAGCAGGCTGGGCAGCGGGTTGTGCTGTTGCAGGCTCAAGCCGGCAGCGCCGCCGACACCGAGAATCAGCAAGGTCTTCAGCGCCCGCCGGCGACTGGCCGAACGTGGTGCCTGCAACGCCGCATGGGCCAATGGCGAAGACAACCCGCGCAAACGCTGGTTGACCCGCTGGATATGCTCCCAGGCCCGGCGGTGTTCTTCATGGGCTTGCAGCCATTGCTGCATGGCCTGCTGCTGGCGCGGATCGAGTGCGCCGCCCTGCAGTTCGATCAGCCAGTACACGGCCTGTTCGGCCACCTGCGGCGAGAATTCCTGATGTGCACTGTTCACAGGGCGAAGTAACAGCGCATGGCCGCCTTGTTCAGGTAGCGCTTGACTGTGGCCAGGGAGATGTCCAGCTGCGCGGCGATCTCGCCGTAGCTCAAACCGTCGACCTGGGCCAGCAGGAACGCGCGTTTGACCACTGGGGCCAGGCCGTCGAGCAGACGGTCAAGCTCCAGCAAGGTCTCGAAGATGATTGCCCGGTGTTCCTCCGAGGGCGCCAGTTCTTCCGGCAATTGCGCCAGCGCCTGGTAGTAGGCGCGCTCCAGGTCCTGACGCCGGTAGTGGTTGCACAGCACCCGCTTGGCCACGGTGGTGAGGAACGCCCGCGGCTCGTTGAGCACCGGTGTTTCGCGGGCCTGCAGCAGGCGCATGAAGGTGTCCTGGGCCAGGTCGGCGGCGTTGTCCGGGCAGCCCAGGCGGCGGCGCAGCCAACCGGTCAACCAGTTGTGATGGGCGTGGTAGAGGCCTTCGAGCGAGGAAGATGAGGCACTGGGCACCGTGAACACTCCGGCGCCAGAATGCGCAACAGAATAAGAATTGTTCTCATTGTAGTGTTTTCTCTGGCTGCTCGGCAATCAGACGCTGACTGACGGCAACAGCGCAGCCCGGAAAATGTAAATTACGTAAATAAGCTGTACTCTCATTTGAGAATAAATAGCATTCGCCCCTGATTGATTTACCAAATCTTTACATT
>JBOICD010000319.1:0-4663 GCA_050739855.1 Pseudomonas sp. | reverse complement strand
GCCGACGAGTACCTGCTGCAGTATCTGGCCGAACAATCGCCAGATGCCAGTACCCGCGTGCTGGTTCTCAATGACAGCTTCGGGGCCTTGGCCATCAGCCTGAGCCGCCACCTGCAGGTCACCAGCAGTGGCGACTCGTACCTGGCTCGCCTGGCGCTGGAGAAAAACCTGGTGCGCAATGGCCAGGCTTTCGACGCACTGCCATTCATTACGGCCAACGCCAACTGGCAAGGCCCGTTCGACCGGGTGCTGGTGCGCGTGCCCAAGACCCTGGCCCTGCTCGAAGAGCAACTGATCCGCTTGCAGGCTCATCTGGCACCCGGTGCCCAGGTGATTGCCGGCGCGATGATCAAACACCTGCCACGCGCTGCCGGTGAGTTGCTGGAAAAATACATCGGCCCGGTACAGGCGTCGCTGGCGCAGAAAAAAGCCCGTCTGCTGATTGCCACGGTGCAGGGCAAGGGCCCGTTCACCTCGCCCTATCCGAGCCGCTACCAACTGGATGCGCCACGCCTGGAACTGCTCAACCATGCCAATGTGTTCTGCCGCGAAGGCCTGGACATCGGCACCCGCGCGTTCCTGCCGCACCTACCCAACAACCTCGGCTCAGCCCGGGTCGCCGATCTGGGTTGCGGCAATGGCGTGTTGGCGATCGTCAGTGCCTTGAGCAACCCGCAAGCCCACTACACCCTGGTCGATGAGTCCTACATGGCCACCCAGTCGGCGCTGGAAAACTGGCAGGCGGCGCTGGGTGAGCGTGAAGTCAGCGTACGCGCCGACGATGGCCTGGCTGGCCAGCCGGCACAGTCTCTGGACGTCGTGCTGTGCAATCCGCCCTTCCACCAACAGCAGGTGGTCGGCGACTTCCTCGCCTGGCGCATGTTCCAGCAGGCCCGCGAAGCGCTGGTGGTCGGCGGTGCGCTGTACATCGTCGGCAACCGCCACCTGGGTTACCACAGCAAGCTGGCGCGCTTGTTCCGTGGCGTTGAGCAGGTGGCGGCGACACCTAAGTTCGTGGTGCTCAAGGCGCGTAAATGATGGTGGAAGCATCGCGGGGCAAGCCCGCTCCCACAGTGCCCCGCGATGTGGTAGTCAAAAAAACCCTTCGCAGCTCACACTGCGAAGGGTGGTAAATCCGCCGCAAGGCGGGATGGGAAATGCGCTTTAGTGGGTGCTTAAACCGGCGGCAGCCATAAACATGCGCATCAGCCAGGCAACAATCCCCAGGGCCACCACGCTACCGGCCCAGATCACCGCCAGCCAGCCCAGCCGTTGCCAGAGCGGCTTTTTCTCTTCATCGAAGGTGTGTTTGCCAGTCATCGCCAGGCCCTCCTAGTGGTAGCCATCCTCGTGGGTCACCTTGCCGCGGAACACGTAGTAGCTCCAGAAGGTGTAGCCAAGGATGAACGGAATGATGAACAGCGCCCCCACCAGCATGAAGCCCTGGCTCTGCGGTGGCGCGGCAGCGTCCCAGATCGAAACCGACGGTGGAATGATGTTCGGCCACAGGCTGATGCCAAGGCCACTGTAGCCCAGGAAGATCAACGCCAGGGTCAGCAGGAACGGGGTGTAGTGCGCATTGCGTGCCACCGCCTTGAGCAAACCGTACAGGGTCACCAGCACCAGAATCGGCACCGGCAGGAACCAGAACAGGTTAGGCAGGGTGAACCAGCGCGAGGCGATCTCCGGGTGCGCCAGCGGCGTCCAGATACTGACGATACCGGTCACTGCCAGCAGCACCAGGGCCAAAGGACGCGCCAGGTCATGCATCTGCAGTTGCAGCTTGCCTTCGGTTTTCATGATCAGCCAGGTGCAGCCGAGCAAGGCGTAGGCAACGATCAGCCCCAGCCCGCAGAACAGACTGAACGGGTTCAGCCAGTCGAAGGCGCCGCCGGCATAGCTACGGTCGACCACCTTGAAGCCTTCGATGAAGGCGCCCAGGGCCACGCCCTGGAAGAAAGTCGCAGCCAGCGAGCCGCCGATAAACGCCTTGTCCCAGAGGTGACGCTTTTCGGCCGTGGCCTTGAAGCGGAACTCGAACGCCACACCGCGGAAGATCAAGCCCACCAGCATCAGCATCAGCGGCAGGTAAAGTGCCGAAAGCACTACCGCATAGGCCAGCGGGAAGGCGCCGAACAGCGCCGCACCGCCGAGTACCAGCCAGGTTTCGTTACCGTCCCAGACCGGCGCGACGGTGTTCATCATCACGTCACGGTCCTGCTCGCCTTTGACGAAGGGGAAGAGAATGCCAATCCCCAGGTCGAAACCATCCATGACCACGTACATCATGATGCCGAAGATAATGATCACGGCCCAGATCAGTGGAAGATCAATACCCATGACTCAGTTCCCCTTGTTCAGGCTGGTGTGCTCGCGATCGTCGTGATCGTCATCGGCAGCAGACAATGGCCGTGCCGGCGTACGCTTCTGGCCAGGTCCGCCTTTGATGGGTTCTTCTCCCTCGCCGGTCTTCGGCCCTTTGCGCACCAGACGCATCATGTAGCCAAGACCCGCACCGAACAGGGCGAAATACACCACCACGAACATCACCAGGGTCACACCCAGCTGGGTATAGCTGTGGTTCGAAACACCATCGGCAGTACGCATCACGCCATAGACCACCCAGGGCTGACGGCCAACCTCGGTAGTGAACCAGCCGGCGAGAATCGCGATCAGGCCGGACGGGCCCATCCACAAGGTCAGGTAGAGGAACGGACGCGAACTGTAGATTTTGTCGCGCTTGCGCAGCCACAGGCTCCACAGGCCGACGAAGATCATCAGCATGCCCAGACCCACCATGATCCGGAACGACCAGAACACCACGGTGGAGTTTGGCCGATCTTCCTTCGGGAACTCCTTCATCGCCGGTACTTGCTTGTCCAGGCTGTGGGTCAGGATCAGGCTGCCCAGGGCCGGGATTTCCACTTTGAAGCGGGTGGTCTCGGCTTCCATGTCGGGGATACCGAAGAGAATCAGCGGGGTCGGCTCGTCACCGACATTCTCCCAGTGACCTTCGATCGCGGCGATTTTCACCGGCTGGTGCTTGAGGGTGTTCAGACCATGGAAGTCACCGATCACCGCCTGAATCGGCGCCACGATCAGGGCCATCCACATCGCCATCGACAGCATTTTGCGGATGGCCGGGTTGTCACGCCCACGCAGCAGGTGCCAGGCCGCCGAAGCGCCAACGAAGAACGCCGTGGCAACGAACGCCGCGGTGGCCATGTGCAGCAGGCGATAAGGGAACGACGGGTTGAAGATCACCGCGAACCAGTCCACCGGGACCACGACGCCGTTGACAATTTCGTAACCCTGCGGGGTCTGCATCCAGCTGTTGGAGGCAAGAATCCAGAACGTGGAAATGATCGTACCGATGGCCACCATGACCGTGGCAAAGAAGTGCAGGCCACGGCCGACACGGTTCCAGCCAAACAGCATGACGCCGAGGAAACCGGCCTCGAGGAAGAAGGCGGTAAGCACTTCATAAGTCAGCAGCGGCCCGGTAATGGAGCCGGCAAAGTCGGAGAACTTGCTCCAGTTGGTGCCGAACTGATACGCCATGACCAGACCGGAGACCACACCCATGCCGAAGTTGACGGCAAAGATTTTCGACCAGAAGTGGTAAAGGTCACGGTAGACACTGTTGTTGGTCTTCAGCCACAAGCCTTCGAGCACCGCCAGGTAACTCGCCAGACCAATGGTGATGGCCGGAAACAGGATGTGAAAAGACACGGTAAACGCGAACTGAATTCGGGCGAGATCTAGGGCCTCTAATCCGAACATAGTGCTTCCTCTGTCAGGTAATCCGGCGTCAGGCGATGGGCCTTGGCGCCAACTGCCCCCACGGTAGTTGGGTGTGGCTAGTTGGAATTGTTCTGAAAACTTCACAACGCAGGGAATTCGGCCGTCTGGCCCACCGTTGCAAATGAAACTATTGATCCAGGTCAACGGCTGCCTGAAAGGATAGTCCTGAAAGGCCCGCGCGGTTGTGTGGTTCATTGCCGCAGATCAGTTGTGCACGGTTTTGTGCGCCCCAAAACAGTGCACAAGCAGCACGATGCTCGAGCTTCTTGTAACTCGCCGTTACAAACCGATGGTGATCTGCACCGCTGTTTCCCTCGCCGAGGCTCTGTTTCGCCGATGTCAGCCCATCCGCCGCTGTTGTTGCGTCACCACCGCCCCTTCCTCGCTTTCTGGCTGGCGCGGGTGTGTACCGCCAGTGGCTTCCAGATACTCACCGGTCCCTGGGGCCTGGGCCTGTTGCGCTCGGCGCCAGCGGTCGGGGCCTTGCTGATGTCGCTGTGGCTGGCGCGCTTTCCAGTGGAACACAAGGTCGGCCGGGTGATGCTCACCGCTGTCGGGATCTTCGGTGTGGCCACCATCGCCTTCGGCCTGTCGACCTCGTTCTGGTTCTCACTGGCGGTGCTGGCTGTGCTCGGGGCAGCCGACATGATCAGCATGGTGATTCGCGGCGCTTTCGTGCAACTGGAGACACCGGATGAGATGCGTGGCCGGGTCAGCGCGGTGAACGGGGTGTTCATCGGCGCTTCCAACCAGCTTGGCGAATTCGAGTCAGGGCTGACTGCGCACTGGTTCGGCACAGTGCCGGCGGTGGTGCTCGGCGGGGTCAGGACGCTGGTGGTGACCGGGGTGTGGATCAAGC